>CAYPUO010000505.1:446-3256 GCA_964413775.1 uncultured archaeon | reverse complement strand
TTCTGGAATCAATGAGGCTCGCAGACGATTAGAGGATGAACCTCCGCAGAACGTTGATGTATCTACAACAAGGATTATCGAGCTAACTACTACCCTTGTTTCACTAATCTGTGATTGGGGTGAGGCTGGTGTTGTTGGTGTTGCAAAGGACTGCCCAGAAGCGCTAAGGGATACTGCTCGGTCTGTCTTTCGAAAGACAAAACTGTTCCAGTCCGGAATGTGGGCGTGCGTTTCATGCGGCAGGATTGTTGATGTGGCCGATACCCATGCTCTTCTTTGCGATGAATGCAATTCTGAGATTCCCTCTTATGCAGCTAGTGGCATTGACGGCGATGGTATTGAAGGAGAGAGAACAAGCTATGGACGACGGAAATACAGCGAGACATAGACCGATATTCATGCTTCGGTTCTGACATCTAGACCTTTCACCAACATATCTAGAGCGTTCTCTATTTGTTCAGAGTATATTGCCACGTCATCAGCTTGCAGTATGAACTCTCCGGAGGTAGTCTGTTCAACAAAGAGAATGACTGGATTCAAGCTTGCTGTTGGTCCTAAACTGATAAGCGGTGCTGCAAGCCCATCATAGAAATCACTTCGACCTACTGGGACTCCCATCCTCTGCAGCAAACGTTCTCCCTTCTTCGATAGGACTTGCCCCACACTTGGTCCATCATAGCTCTGCAAGGCAATCACGAATCTAGATGGAACATGCCCCCTCAAGAAGAAGAGCATGTCTGTAACCCATTCATATTCCCTCACAACAATATCACCAAAGATAATCATCAGGTCATCACTAGCCATCGCTTGAACTGGTACTACGGGCGGCTTTATCTCAGCGGGATACCTATTCCAGGTGGAGAAGTTGGGTGAGTTGAATATGAACACTGTTTCAAACGGCAGGATTTCGTAGAGCTTGCGACATACAGCCTGCCCTATCGGGTTCAGTCCGAGAATGATACTATACTCATCGGTTATCCTTCGTTTCTTGTATACCTCAAGGATAGGTGATATCCACTCTTGTTCAAATGTTGGCATTGGCTTAAGCCCTCATGAATTCTGCTGTCGCGGTTAGTAAGTATTCATCTAATAATCCACTGATTAACGTAGCTGATGTCAGTCTGACTGCAAGGTTCCCTTCCCAAGGTCTAGAAAGCGTCTATTTCATGAATGTTGTCCTCATTCGATTCATTTATACGGAAGCCGTAACGCGGGCCTTCTCGTCAATTCACAGCACTATCGTGAGGTCATTTCATTGGATAGCTATATTGAAAGCGTGTATAACAATCTGGTGGCCAGAGACCCTGAACAGAAGGTCTTCCACCAAGCTGCTCTGGAAGTTCTCGAAACTCTTGAGCCAGCTATCAAGAAGTATCCTGTTTTCAAGGAGCAGGCCATTCTTGAACGCATAACCGAACCTGAGCGGGTCATTAAGTTCAGAGTTCCATGGATCGATAAAGATGGCAAGATACAGGTGAATAGAGGATACAGAGTTCAATTCAGCAGCGCTATTGGTCCTTACAAGGGTGGTCTAAGATTCCACCCAACAGTAAACTTGAGCATTCTCAAGTTCCTCGGATTCGAACAGATTTTCAAGAATGGCCTTACTGGGCTCCCGATGGGAGGAGGTAAGGGTGGTTCTGACTTCGATCCAAAGGGGAAGACCGATGATGAGGTCCGCAACTTCTGCTACAGCTTCATGTTCGAGCTTAATAGGCATATTGGCCAGTTCACTGATGTTCCTGCTGGTGATATTGGCGTTGGCGGCCGTGAGATTGCGTATCTTTATGGTGCGTACAGGAAAATAAGGAATCTGCATGGTACGGGCGTTCTAACCGGGAAGGGTGCCAAGTGGGGCGGCTCACTTATTCGTCCTGAGGCTACTGGCTATGGTGCCGTCTATTTCGTGCAAGAAATGCTCAAGACACGAAACGAAGAGATGAAGGACAAAGTTGTGGCGATTTCTGGCGCCGGAAATGTGGCCCAATATGCAGTTGAGAAGAGCATTGACCTTGGTGCCAAGGTTGTTACTCTCAGCGATTCAACCGGATGGATATACGATCCCGAAGGTATTGATCATGATAAACTCGCGTGGGTCATGGAGCTCAAGAATGAGCGCAGAGGCCGAATTAAGGAATATGCTGACCAATACAAGAGTGCAACATATGATACAAAAGGGAGTCCATGGCAAATCAAATGTGACGTAGCTTTGCCTAGTGCGACCCAGAACGAAGTTGATGCCAATGAAGCACAGGCACTTGTCGACAACGGTGTGATTGCATTAGGCGAAGGTGCAAACATGCCAACCGTACCCGAGGGCGTTGCAATCTTCCAGAAGAACAATGTTCTCTTTGGCCCAGCCAAGGCCGCAAATGCGGGTGGCGTGTCTGTTTCGGGTCTTGAAATGGCGCAGAACAGCATGCGTTACTTCTGGACCAGAGAAGAGGTCGACCAGCGACTTCACCAAATAATGGTCAACATACACAGGGCAGCATACGAAACTGCTGAGATGTTTGGTCATAAGGGTGATTTGCTTCTCGGTGCAAACATTGCAGGCTTCCTTAAGGTAGCGAATGCAATGGTCGATCAAGGTTATTACGCATAGACTTTTTTCAAGCAGGTTCCGATTTCTCGGAATCTGCTCTTCATTTCTTTCTCACTGTTCTTTACTGAATAGAATCTACTATCCACGGATTATCTCCAGTAGCTCAGCAAGCCGTCCCTTCACATCGCTTTCTACAATACTGAGTTCTGCTAGTTTCCGGATTTGTTCTACTCTTGCATTTCTATATTGCCTCTCAGCAATATCC
>CAYPUO010000505.1:0-436 GCA_964413775.1 uncultured archaeon | reverse complement strand
CTTGATTTCAAGTTGATCCATTTCAGAGTTGATTTCCTTTCGCCTCTGTTTCACGAGTTCAAATCCTTGTTTGAGCGACATCCACTCAATCATAGCGTTGCTACGTTCCTGTTCGATTCTCTCTTTCCTGAGACGCTCTTCTTCCTGTTGTTTGTACTCCTTGTTGACCTTTCGGATTTCCTTTTGAATCTCGTATAGTCTGGACTCAACTTCTCTCTTCACTTGGACAATCTGCGTAGACATGAGCCACTTGTCATGATACATGTCCATGTGCTCCTGCTCCGTAATCTCCTTTCGTTCTAGCTTGTTGTCTAGTTCACTGAGATCTGTTTGTACCTCCGAAAGCTTCTCCTTGACCTCAGCAAGCGATTTCCTAAGACTCACCCATTCTACAGAATACTGAGCTAAGACTTCTTTGGGGTCCATGTAGTATGGG
>CAYPUO010000504.1:0-3265 GCA_964413775.1 uncultured archaeon | reverse complement strand
CGTCACGTTTGGCTATGTCAAGGACACGCCTGTCCTTGTCGACTTCAACCTTCAGATTAATCCTGGTGAGACCATTGCACTTGTTGGAGATACCGGTGCAGGAAAGACGGCCGTCGTAAGTCTCCTCAACAGATTTTATGATGTGTGGGAGGGCTCAGTGAAGATTGACGATATCGACGTACGAGATGTTAAGCAGAAGTCACTCCACTCGAAGTTCGGCCTAGTGCTCCAAGATCCCTTCCTCTTCATGGGCACGATTAGTGACAATATTAGATACGGTAGACCAGATGCAACGGATGATGAGATCTACGAGGCCACCGAGATTATTGGAGCAAGACAAATCTTCGAAGAACTAGAGAGAGGATTTGACACAGATGTGGGAGAGAGAGGAGGACGGCTTTCAGAGGGCGAGCGTCAGTTGGTGAGTTTTGCCAGAGCATTGCTAGCAAATCCTGCCATCTTGATACTGGATGAAGCAACCAGTTCGGTGGACATCTACACAGAATATGCAATCCAGAGGGGCATGAAAGCGCTTCTTCAAGGACGCACATCTATTGTGGTCGCACACAGACTATCGACGATTGTCAATGCCGACAGAATTCTTGTACTCGAACATGGTAAGATTGTCGAGTCTGGCAAGCACCGGGAACTGATGGCGAACGGTGGCAAGTATCACTCACTCTATGAACTGCAGATTCGGCCGCGAGCGATGAGCTTGCGGGCAGAGCAATAAGCGAAGAGAAGTCGGCCCCTATCACTTCTGATGGGGCCAGATGGGTTCGAATACAGTATTCCGACTCTAATCATCCCAGTCAAAGTCATCCACATTGTCATATGCGTATCCGCGGCCATAGCGTTGATGCAAACGACGATTAGCTATACGCGAATCCTTGACTACTTGGCGTGTGACCTTAGGTATGGTCCTCACAACGGAGGAAACCGCCCGGCTAATAGCAGGGCCGATATCTTGGAGTTCTTCAAGACCCTTGATGCCATCTTCATCGATGATAATTGACTTCTGACCGGGACCACCAATAGAAATCCTTGAGCCATTGACCGACACCATATTGTCATCGCCTAGGACAAACACTTGGTCATCATAAGTGAATACGGTAGAGCTTTCCTTTGCAACCAGTACTAGATTCTTCTTGGATGTGTCCTCTCCGATGAGGACTCCTGCATCGCCTTCCATATCGAATTTGGCTTTGCCATCTGTCTTGTTTCCCTTTAGTTTTCGTTCCACCTCTAGCTGCACTGACTGGCTGTTTGCATAGCCGAAATGGCTGAGGTCATCTTGGGTTGCTTCTACTGATATTTGTTCAAGCTCAGGAAGACCGAAGTAGAGCTGAATTCCCCCAAGGTCTGCAGCAATAGACTTCCCTGATGCGCCATATTCGGTTTCAACAATGGCATCAACTGCTATCCTTGCCGGACCCTGAAACGCAATACCAATAGTCTTGTCATCCTGCTTCAGATATGCCCAGATCACTCCCAAGTCCAGCTTGACAATCGCTCGCTCTGTATCTACAAGATTATACTCATCATGTAGTTTCATTATCCGTTCGTCCATTCGTACGTTCATTGCTCATCATCCTCTTCTTCGTCTTCTACAATAACACGGACTTCGCCGTTTTGGGCACCGTTTTTCTTGGCGTCCTTTATATCCTTTAGTCGAATCTCGCGCTCCAAGCGGTCCGTAAGCCATTGTGCCAACCGATAAGCCAGCCTACCCTCAACCGTGAGATAGTATGTTCCTCGGACCTCACCCTTAATCACATAGCCTGCTTCAATCATGGGATTCAGGTGATGAGTCAGAGAACTGCCTGTCTTACCAGTATGAGTTTCCAGTTCATTGAAGGTCTTTCCCCCACTCTTCAGGAAGTCCATAATCTTGAGCCGTTCTTCGCTGGCAAGGGGAGTAATCACACTTGCAACTCGTTCAGGAGATATGAGATCTATCTTGGTATCCTTTCGTCTCCGTTTGCCACGTTTACCCGATGTCTTCAGCTTGATGTAAGGGTCCCTGAATTCTCGCCCGATATCCTTCAGCCCGGATAGAGACATCCGGATCTGGTCGCCAAGTCCCTCCATCATGTCATCAAGACTATCAGTCAAGTCGGTGAAATCAACAACGGCAGCCCGTCTAGGTGCTCTTGGCGGCTCTGGTGGTTTTGGCGGCTTCGCATACCTTGATCTTTCTTTTCTTGGAGCCCTCCGATAGTCACCAAATTCTTCTTTTTCTCTGCGGACAGATTCAATCTCGTGGCGCAGGTCCTCTTTCATGCTTCTGATATCTTCGAGCTCGCTCTGAATGTCCTCAATTGCTGCACGCGTACTGTGCAGGTCGTCAATCTTATCGTGCGCACTGTCACGAAGCTCCTCCTCAAGGTCGTCCGCTTCATCTCTCAGTTCGTCCTCACGGTCTAGAAGCTCATCTTCGCGGTCATCAAGCTCATCCTCTTCATCGTCGTCATCATCGTATTCATCATCGAACTCGTCGAAATCATCCATTCTTCATCACCGGCTGTAACAAATTACAACTGTACTATACTACAGTTGTACAATAATACAGTTATAAACTTTCTGTCCCATGTCAGAATTCCAGAGCAACGTCAATCCCACCATGGCGCTTCGTAGGTGAGGTGAAGTCACATAAGGCGCCAATTACTCATCCGTGTGTAGCCAACCGAAACTGAGGGTGCAATGAAACAGGCGATCCGGCAACATAAAGTGAAGTTGAGAGGCATTTTGCCTTTTGGCTAGGCAGCCTCCAAAACAAGCGCTTCCGGCCATTTCGTGCAACATATCCTTATTAACAAGTTAGATGTGGTTAATTCCTCGAATTCTCGAGGGGTGTGCATCTAATGGAGCTAGACGGCTTTTTGCGGATGTGCAGCACATGAGGTGAAAAAAAGAAATGGCTAAGAAAAAAGCTACAATGAAGTTTCCGACCTTCTTTGTGAAATCCGCGATTAAGGAGTTTGCAAAAGGGCAAGACATGATGGTTGGCTCTGATTCATATGACGCAATCAACGCCAAGATTGGCGAGATGCTCATGTCAGCCGCCGGTCGCTGCAAAGAGAACAAGAGAAAGACTCTCAAAGGCTACGACCTATAGTACGTACATCCACTATTGTATCTGGGGGCAGCAGAGCAACTGATGCCCCCTGACATTCTTCTTTTCTGAAACCCCACGATCATTATTCAACAAGCCCCAATACTAACCGACTGGACTTCTATCAAAAGGATGGGGGATTACCTCAAA
>CAYPUO010000503.1:0-3287 GCA_964413775.1 uncultured archaeon | reverse complement strand
GATCATACCCGGAGATTTCGCCGGAGTTCCATCCCGCTGAAGTCCAGCAGTTGAGGCTCTTTGGTGAGAAATCAGAGATTCTGATTTGGAGGACAGGAAAAGACTTCAGGGGACGAATTGCGGAAGACATCGCAGTGAGCTGTGAAGCGTCAACATCGGGACTAGAACCGTCTGAGGAGGACCTTATTCTCCTTGCTGACTATGTAATCGGCAGCAATGTGAACGGGTTCACTCAGGTTGTAAGTGCAAGCGGTATGCGGCAAGCGCTTCCATTTGAAGTGAAAAGTAATCGTGATGACCGAGTTATCCGTGCGTTTCAGCCCAAGCTGCGTGTTCGGAGTTACTTCTCAGCAGATGAAGAGAGTGGCGAACTCACGCTGACAGTATGTCGCCTTGTGTCAGTTGGAGGTGCTATTTGATGGCCAAACCGAAGAAACCAAGTCATGTGAGAGGGAACAAGGCACACTCTGGTCAATACGGGCGCCCACGCAGTCCACGTGATCGAAGACCACCTCCGAGAGAGCCAAAACGAATTGGACGACGAGATGAACCACGCTATGATTCGACTGCACCATACAATTTCGTCCCCCTTCCTGAGTCAGCCCTGCTGGTTGACAACTTGGCCGACTTTGAAGTGAAAGTGGGAAACGCCACTCCGAAACTGTGGGATACCCATAACCTCTTTGCTGAGGGCAAGCACTCCGGCGTGATTGAACTGACTCTGACAACCGAAACTGAAACCTACATCCGTTGTGCATTGCCTGCGGGTGAGAAGAGAGGAGCAAACGATGCGCCGACTCCTGACTTCTTCAGTTATGGCGATCCATCAATGCCGGTCATTCCAGGCAGCTCCATCAGGGGTATGGTGAGAACACTTGTGGAAATCCTTTCCTTTGGCAAGTTCACAAGTCTTGATGGATTCAAGCAATTGATATATCGTGCAGTTGGGGATACGACATCGCACGGCGACTACTACAGAAACCGACTCCTCGGACCAAACAGCCCTGAACCCGGAGAGAAATATCGTTTTGAATACCCAATCCGTGACATGCATGGTGGTTTTCTGAAGAAGAGGGGAATGGAATGGACAATAGTTCCGTCCAAAGAATACAAGAATGAGTCGATTGTCCACATACCGTGTACGGAGATCCCAGCTGGCATCTGGGGACCGAGTGCACAAAAATGCAGATCCGACCCTGCAAAGGACACACCACAGAGGGTCTACATTATTCCACCAAAGAGGAAGGTATCAAGAAGAGGCAGCGATACATTTATTCTCGAAATGGCAATCGTGGAACGCATCAGCACTAGACCACAACCCGACTACGTGGAGGCGTGGGTCATTCCAAGCGGATGGATGAAGAACAAGAAGTTCTTCCGTGCGATCTACGGATGTGATGAGAATGCAGATGAGGTCCATGTACCAAGGGATATGTGGGAGCTTTACGAGGATGATGCGGCTATCTCACGTGGCATCAAGAACAGGTCTCTTGGTGATGGAAGTCCGGTTTTCTACCTTCTAGATGCGAGCAGACAGAGCGACGAGAACCCTTCTGGACTCGTCTTCTTCGGGCCAACAATGATGTTTCGACTTCCCTACATGAAATCTATAGGAAACCATGTGCCCGAACACCTGCGAGGCAGTGGCATGGATCTGGCGGAGGCACTCTTTGGCACTGTTCGTTCGGCTGAGCGAACCGCAGTTAGAGGCCGCCTCAGGTTTGGCGATGCACTTCTGACTATGGAGAATGGGTCTCCACTTCTCGATCCCAATGGAAAAACCAGAATGCCCAAGATACTCTCGGGCCCCAAGCCGACATCGTTCCAACACTATCTGGAACAGAAGGCTAATGACAAGAAGCAGCTTCTTGACTGGGACAGAGATGCCGTCATTAGAGGGCACAAGCTCTATTGGCA
The DNA here is from genome assembly GCA_964413775.1 of uncultured archaeon. Lineage (GTDB taxonomy): Archaea > Asgardarchaeota > Thorarchaeia > Thorarchaeales > Thorarchaeaceae > MP5-2226. The sequence goes on along the minus strand of CAYPUO010000503.1, from coordinate 1,370 downwards.
CAAGAAAAACGTCAAGCCTCAGGACATTTTCGAAGAGCAGAGTCAAAGCAAGGATGGAAGGGAACCTAAGAAACGTGATACACAGCATACCCTGATTCGTCCAATTAAACGAGGAGTCACATTCAGGGCTAGTGTCGCCTTCGACAACCTGTGCGACATCGAACTAGGGGCGCTCCTCACCGCCCTCGACCTCCCGGAATCGAAGAGGCATAAGCTGGGCATGGGCAAGCCCCTCGGAATGGGAACGGTCCGAATCAGGCCAGTCCTGAAGATAGTTTCGCGGACGAAGAGGTATGAAGCACTGTTCTTTCAGGACGGGACACCCAATCAAGGGTGGGTTGATCAGGCTGGAACACACAAGATTGCAGATAGAGCAAGGACCTCGTTCGAAAAACTCATACTCGAGCATTCGAAGTCGCAAGTGGAGTCTATCTGGAACATACCAAGACTGAAGCATCTGGCAGAGCTCTTGGAATGGGACAATGCACCCCCCATGGACAAGACTGGATATATGGAGCTTCCTCTATGGAAGGAGAGGTACGTGCTTCCATCTGCCAGGGGCGTGCGTTCCTCCAATACGCGGCCGGCCCAGAAGGAGAGCCAGCCTGCACCTAGAGAGGATAGAGGATAGCTGTCTTGTGTTGCTGCTGAATCGACCGTATAATTCAGGCCACACGAGATTATTGAGAATGTTGCTGAACTACATCCGAGTTTCTGGAAACGGACCTCATGCGTCAGTGGATTCTTGTCATGGCAGCAAAAGATGAACTTCATGCGAGCGCTGCTGTGACTTAGCTTCATGACCGGCAATGTGGAGTTGACAGTCTGAAACGTTCTACAGCAATTAGTTAGCTTCTCAGTCTTTCATCAAGGTTTCCTACAACCAACCCTCTCGAAGCACAACCGGAGGTTCGCAGAAGCACCTTTCAAAAGCGACCTCCATAATACTTATCTCGGGAAAATGAGGTGAAAATAGCCACCGGTTTGAATCAGACTACAAGTAGGGTTGAAACCAGTCCTGAATCAGTCGCCTGAACATGGCTCTCCTAGTTTGAATCAGACTACAAGTAGGGTTGAAACTCTGTTTCAACAGCTGAAACGGCTTGCTGCTGCTGAGTTTGAATCAGACTACAAGTAGGGTTGAAACCACGTCCAAACGTTGACTCCTCTTTATATTCACAGCGTTTGAATCAGACTACAAGTAGGGTTGAAACCATCTCAACGAGACTGTTGATTTCCTCTCTTGTCCAAGTTTGAATCAGACTACAAGTAGGGTTGAAACCAGTTGTTGAGTTCTTCGATGAAGGCTAGAAACCGCGTTTGAATCAGACTACAAGTAGGGTTGAAACTGTTGGTAGTGCAAAGACCTT
>CAYPUO010000502.1:0-3288 GCA_964413775.1 uncultured archaeon | reverse complement strand
CTCTTATGGAGTCTGCGAGGTGGTAACGCTGGCAAGATATGGACGGAACACAGAAGTTTCTTGTTGATGTTCACTCACATCAAATGTAAGGAACAGGTTATCGGGACAACGATTGGTACATAACATTGCCTGCGAATTTCATGAGGTTCAAGAACCGGGTGGGTGCAGCCAGAATTCTGCCTCTTGAGCGCTTAATGCTGGAAACAGACGGTCCCTATATGTCGCCTACCCAGGGGCGAAATGAGCCTGCAAATGTTTCCATAGGCTGTGAGAATCTCTCCAAGCTGCTTGACCTTCCTCTTGAGGATGTTGCGAGTCAGACGACCAAGAACGCAATACGGTTCTATGATATCCAAATGACATAACCGATACTAGCAAAAGCACTCCCGAGAACCACTCTAGCTGGATTGAACGAGAATGCGCAACATTCGCTATATGGATGTAGAAAGCTCAGATCTGAAAAGCCCAATCGCAGTCCTAGGACTGCCCGGCATTGGAAATGTCGGCCGGATTGCAGTCGATGCGTTGATTGAGGCATTAGGCGCCGAAAAGCTCATCGAATTCTATAGCGAAGACTTTCCATCTCAGATAAAGGTTAGAGATGGAATCTCCCATTTTCCAAAATCCTCCATCCATCTGTATAGGGCTGCACCAGACGAGTCGCATGATCTCTTGCTCTTGACAGCGGACCATCAACCAACTTCCGGGAAAGGCGTTTTTGATTATGCGGACTACGTTGTGAATCTGTTCACTGAGTACAAAATCTCAGAGGTGTACGCTCTTGCTGCATATGAACAGAGCTATGCTGAGTTCTTCAAGTCTTATCCATCGCCGCCGAGGATATTTGTTTCCGCCAGCTCCGATTCGCTGTTAGAGAAGATATCTGCCTTGGACGGTATTGTAGCTACCAAACAAGGTGTTATCAATGGAGCGAATGGATTCATTCCTGCTTGGGCCGCGGAGAGATATGGTATGGAAGGTGCCTGTTTTCTGGGCGAAACAATGGGAGTCATCAAAGCGGATTTCAGAGCATCCCGAGAGATCATGCAGAAGATTGGTTCTCTTCTTGACCTCAAGACCAATCTTGACTTACTTGATGAGCAAGCGCTGAAAGTGAATGATTTCATTGAATGGGCTATGAAGGAGATTGACCAACGATCCGGCCTTGAGGGTGCATCCGATAACCCCCCTGACAACTACATAGGGTAGCTACTCAACCATATCTGGGCTCAGAATATCTGTCACCCATGCTTGGCTGTCGATATTGATATAGAAGTGATGGTTGTTGTGCTTGACTCTTATCATAAAGGGGAACCGGTCTGCCTTCTTGAGGACTCCTTCAGGTACCTTCAGGAGTGTCTTCTTCTTGCAGACTGGGCATTTTGCGTATCTCTGTAAGACCATACTGCGACCTCTCCGCTCTATCCCTGTTTTGCTTTGATTCTGCTGCCCGGACTGATGACTAGCCGAGCCTGCCATCTCTCAAACTCCTGGAGGGCCCCGGTGAACGCATTCTCTAGTTCATCTGGCTCCCTGCTGGCAATCTCTTCACTATCAGTGGCCACTAGGCGCAGATTCTCATAGACTCCAGACTCTGCGAGGAGTCGAATTTGCTTTCCCTGATAGTTTACAGAGAGGACCAGATATTTATCGAAGTCTTGAAACTCGTTTTTCGGGCCTCTCAGGGATGCCTTCAGTGTATCCACTCTGTCCGTCTGTAGGAGTGGGTCCAACAGGTAGGCTCGAATGATTCTATTGCCCACTTTCCTTCGAATGTCGATGAATTCCTCTATCGTGCCATCTTCGAGTTTTAACTTCCAGGAGCTTCCAGAATTCAAGCAAACACCATATGAGTCTGTTCAAGAATGAAATATAGGGATTGCTTAGGTGTATTATCAAGCATTAAAGGCGCAGAATAGTTTTATTTGTCAGTTCGCATAAGATGCTCAGTATTCGCCAGAAAGAGGAAGAAGACAAATGCTTCAGACGTTTGATATGATCATAAGAGAAGTGCACATTGGACTGTGGTTCCTAGTCGTGGGATACTACTTCCTGATATTCGTCATCCTTCTCCTGTTCCGCTGGCGTAAGACAAGGAATCCATTCTCATTTGCAATGGCAATGTTCTTCCTCCTGCTTGCTATAGGCAGAGTGTTCTACTTTATTGGGGACTTCTATGCAGACTCACGTTCTCTTCCAGCCTCAATACCAGGAATAACTCCGTATTTCAGCAACCTGGATTTCTGGATTCGGACTGGCGGCTTTTTCCAGTGGATGGCACTTGCAGCTATGGCAGCAACAGCAGGCTTTCTTATCGTTGGAAAGCGGTGGGCTGAGATTGCTGTATCGATTCCCGCCGTTCTGATTGGACTGCTTCTTGTCTTCTTTCCAGGGGAAATCACTTCTGCAGCGACAATAGTTGGTGCGGTCGGATATGCTCTCTTCATACCACTGCTGTTTTGGTATTTGGCTTGGGTGTCTGGTGGGATATTGCGGAAATCTAATTTTATCCTTGGACTGGGATTTCTGATACTATTTGCAGGACGAGTGGTTCATAGTATTCGATTCAGCCTCGACGCACTTGGGATTCTGCTCTATGGTGCAACTGGCGTTCTTGCTCCGGGGCTCATTGTAATTGGACTGATTCTGATTACTGCAGGCAACGAATCGGCAACCACGCAATAGCCAGACTGTCGCCCTTCCAGAAAAGTGTATTATTCACTGGCCAATCTCTTTCCACTCAAGCATCTTCATGTCTTCCAAGGAGTGAAGGGCTTTCTGGACATCCTTTGCAGGTTTCCCTAGCTGGTCTGCTATATCTCTGACTGTGAGCTTGCCCTTGCACATCTGACCGACATCGAACACATCTTGCGATATCTGGCCCAGTCTAACCAGCATTGGTGACACTTACCCTTTGAGGACTGGAACCAGTATCTTCATTTCTGAGGCCTTGCCGTTCTTAGTAATCTGGTCGACAATTGGTGTGAATGACTCAAAGGGTTCTAGATTGCCATCCCAACTTGAGAGAGTGCCTGCGTATTTCTTCACAAACTGATTATTGACATCGGCGAGAATTGCCATTGCGGCGTTCCCGTCATCTGTCTTGTCTACTGTTGCAGCAACGATGATATTGCTTTTCAGCGAGAGACAGATGTCGAACGCACCGAAGTCGATTACATGCACCCTGTTTCCAGAGCTTAGTTCCTGTCCAAAGGATATTAGAGCAGTAAGAAATCCGCTGATTAGATTGGGATCCATATCCGCCTTTCCGTACTTCCTATCTAGCAC
>CAYPUO010000501.1:0-3291 GCA_964413775.1 uncultured archaeon | reverse complement strand
ACCTGATACATAAAACACTGTCTGCACAGCTCGACACAGTGGGCACGGATCATGTCGACAAAGTCCATCCCTGGCATCGTGGGATGGGTCAGAAACACTCGAGGCGTCTTCCCCCTCCTCTCATAGCCGTATCGCCAATAGACCCTAATTGCTCCATCATCTCCAATTGAATGGGCCTGCTCCTTGGTGAAGACTTTCACGCTGCCATCAGGATATTCCCTTATCTGGAACGCTTGGGGCCGCGGAAAGGGGTAGCAGAACATGGCAAGCTCTCTGAGCCGTGCCCCTGCATAGTTCAATAACCCGTTAAAGGGGCCCACTGTGCCTTCCATCCAGTTGTAGATGCGCTTGAGTTCCCTATTTCCAAAGCGTCTGAGGGTGGTCGCCGCGAACTTGAAGAACTGGCCTCGCATGTTCGGCTCTGCTGTCTGAATGGGTGAAAAGCCTAGCTTCATTTGCTCAGATGCTTGTTCATGAGCACGCTTTGCTGCTGCCCACATCTTCTCGATGCTCTTAACGTATCTACGTGTGTTCTTGCTGCTTCTATTCTGGATAATGCGGACTAGCGCAGCTAATCCCATGTACATTGCTGTGCTTATCACAGCGCTAGAACTGTCCATGCGACCTTTGCGACCTCTCATAATCATGTACACTTATCTCAATTTGTGAATATCTATTTTTCGCAGGTAATCAAAAATAGTTATTTTGTTATCAAAAGCACTTATAGAGCCTATAATTAACAAATAAGTTATCATAGCGCAGTAAGCTTTATAAGTTTATATTCATCTGTCCTAATATAGCTTCGTGAGAAATCATGACTCAGGAACAAACCATGCGACAGGAAATCCAGCGCCATCACTGGAAGCAGAGTCCTGAGTCTGAAATGCAGGAACAGGACAAGCATAAGACAATTGATGGCAAGTTTATATTCTATTCACCGAAGTCCTATCTTGTCGAGTCGTTTGTCCTGAACTCCGTGGACAGAGTCATTGCCAAGAAAGGGAAAAACAATGGTCCAGACCCGAATTTCTCTCAGAAGAATGGCCACCTGCAGCCTGAGATCTTGCCACTCCTAGCCAATGGAACCGGCGGAAAGGTCAGGGAGCTCGACTTCAAGGCACTACAATCACTCTTCGAGAATTACATGCAAGCCGTGAACCTCTTGCTCTCAAAGATGTATGGGGACTCCAGCCGTGTTGATCAACTGGGTCAGAAACTATCTGAATACAAGGGCAGAGCCTACACGCTCTTGCGAAAGGAGAAGGACCTGAGCTACCAGCATAATGACGACATCAAGCAGCTGGTATTCGAGCGGTTGCATCGGAACGCCCTTGAACATCCTGGAAGGACCCTCTTGGCAGACTGGACACGACGGCAGCTCTTCACCAGCGCTATCAAGGTTTTGTGTGAGGCTCCTGGCGATGTGCTCCTGTTCCTTCGGAGGAAGCGGATTCCCTCGGCTCTGGTCCGCAAGGTCCGCGATGCCTGCGTGTCCACAAAGAACAATGGTTCCGGTTTCCATCATGCACTGGGAGTATTGCGTCAGCTTCGCCTTGCCTTGGATAATTCCGTGATGGAGCAGAAAGGCAGTAAAATCACTTGGCGGGGAAGACAGCGGCAATTCGTCGCATCTCTCCTTAAGAATGGTTCACCGGAGAAGGAAAGCATCCACATATTTGTTAAAGACCAGCTAATGCTGTGGGAATCAGCCGGCTATCCATTCAGGGTCCCATATCTCAGGAGTCAGAGCCTTGACTTCTCTGCGTCTACCGAGAACTCCCCTGGTCAGGGCTACTGGTTCTCCTTGGATGAGAAGCGGGAGGACGAAGTCCTTCTTCACATCAAGCTCCCGCCCGGCATCGATGGCACCCATCAAGATGCTTCTCCCTACAAGGGGCGGACCCTCACATTCCGGTTCCTCGACTGGCTCCCATCTGCAGCGAACGGGGATGAGGCCAAGGAGAGGAGAGCAACGGAGAAATGCGATGCGATCCGAGTTCAGCATCTGAGCTTCCGGAAAGCCATGTTCAGGGATATGCACCAGCAGCTCCTGAATACCATCGAGATTCAACACCTAACTCATCGCATCACTCGAATGAAGGGCAAGAGTAAGGCAGATACAGACATGGTATCGCAGCTGCAGGAGCGACTGTCAGAGCTGAAGTCATCCAGAAGCAGCGCTCCTCCAAGGCTCCTTGTCAGAGGAGAAAGGGTGACCCTCCAGATACCTTTTCTCGCTCCGGATGGTGCGGTGCTGGAGCAGTCCATCGGCGAGAAGGAGTATCATGCGGAGGCTGGCGTTGACAGGGGTCTTCGATTTCCCGTGGTCATCTCCGTGATGAAGGGGAAGGAGTATCGTGAGCTGTTATTGAAAGTGGAGCACCTGGTCAGCAAACGAGAGGTGCTGAGAAAGCAGGCGTACGTCCTGCGCTCGGTTGTAGATAGGAAACGGAACAACTGGGACCGCAAACGGTCTGGACAGAGGTATCCAGGGCACATCCTGAAGAAGGATAGACATATGGCTGCCCTGTGGAGAAAGGTAAGACGCCTGGACCGTGAGATCGCTCGTATTGTTGCTTCCCGAACTGTCTGGTTCTGCGAGGAGCACCGTGTCAAGACCGTGTTCTTCGAGGACCTCAGGAGCTTCCAGGCGCACGCGGGCTCAAAGGACCTGTCCTACAATCTCTCCGCCAACCTCTGGGGGAGGATCATCGATACGGTGAGGTACATGCGAGAGTCCCTCGGGCATTCCAAGTACAGCGTATGGACAGTCAATCCCAGATACACCTCCCAGACCTGCCACATCTGCGGGGAGAGGGGGGTACGAGTGAAGGACAAGGACTCGACTGTCGAGCGGAAAGGCGGGGAGTACTTCTACTGCGACAGGTGCCATGAGCACATCCATGCTGACGTGAACGCGGCTCGGAACATCATACACGTTCATCAAGGACCCAGTACCGTTACTGGGAGACTGTCTAGACCTCACGTCTAGGTTTGTTCAGAATACAATTAACGGTGTGGACTGCAAGCACTGACTACGCGTGCCAGATGGAAAAGAATGAAAAAAAGAATGAGGGAAAGCCCTCCAAGTATCTCTGCTTGGGCTTTCCATTTGCCGAATCAGTCTTACTTCTTGCGGCATACTACTGCAGCTATGATAACGATCACTACGACCCCTGCTGCAACAAGGACTATATTGTCTTGGAGCAATGCTATGATGTCACCAAACCCGCCCGTGGTAGTTGAGGTGGTCGGGAGCCCTTCGCGTACCATATTGATAGTTCCTAGGGT
>CAYPUO010000500.1:0-3292 GCA_964413775.1 uncultured archaeon | reverse complement strand
GCTTGACCTTCCCTCTCTGGAGTATCTTTTCTGCAATAGAAGGGCTGTTGATTCTGTTGCAGGCAATTACAGGAACATCGACCACTTCTGCAATCTCCTCTGCAAGATACGCATAGTGACCCCTCGGCACATCCATGGTGGTCTGAGGAACTCGTGTCTCGTGCCACCCTCCTGTCACGTTCAAGCAGTCCACACCCGCATCAACCAACCACTGAACAAGATCCTTGTTGTCCTCTAGTGTGTTCCCATCTTCAACGAAGTCTTCTCCGCTGATACGGTAGAAGACCGGAAATCCCGTCCCAACATGCGTGCGTACAGAGCATACGACCTCCAACGCGAACCTAGCTCTCGCCTTAAGATCGCCATTGTATTCATCATCGCGTTTATTCGTGCGGCGGGCAAGAAACTGGTTGATTAAATAGCCAGCCGACCCCAAGATTTCAACGCCATCAAAGCCTGCGCTCTTGGCACGAGCCGCTGCAAGCCCGAAGTTCTCAACTGTCCTGGATATCTCACTCTTGGTGAGTGCTCGTGGCTTCGTGCGGGTTATCCGACTGAACTCATCAGATGCTGACACAGGATCCTCTCCCAAGAAAACGGGATGTGAATATCGACCAGCATGAAATAGCTGAGCGGCACAGGGAACTTCGTACCTGTGGATGCTGTCTGTGAGTTTCCTGAGGCCCTCTATGTGTCTGTCCTCACTGAGCCCAATCATTGTCAGGCCGCTTCTTGCCAACTTTTCTGTATAGCATCCACCGACAATTATCAGCCCGGGGTGGTTCTCAGCACGAGTGCGATAGAACTCCATAAGACGATTAGTGACCACTCCATCGTCCTCACAATATCCCAGATGAGTCGCAAGCATCACAATACGGTTGTTCAGCTTGAGACCACTGAGCTCAAGCGGCTTAAGTAGTATCATTCCTTCTCAGCCATTCCATAGAAATCATAGTAGTGTTTAATTGTACTAGATGCTCTTTGGTCAAGCCCTCCTGCATAGTGTGAAGGCAATAAACCCTGTTCCAGAAACTCCCCTGCGGAAATCCCGCGGGACATAGCGTCCATCACGCTCTTTCGGAGTTCCATAAAGAAGTCAACATGCGTCTGCAATTCATTGTTGTCGCATGGAGCACCATGTCCAGGAACTATAATCGAATAGTTCTCTTTGATCATCTCCTGCAATCCCTCAATCCACTTGTCTGGACTTGAAGTTGGATCTCCAGCGTAAGGAAATGTGCCGTGAAAAATCAAATCACCAATGAAAAGAATATGTTCGGGCTCAATGGAAACAACAGACGAACCCGATGTATGACCACCCATATGCTGGATAGCGATTTCCCCCTTGTCACCTACTTTGAGGCTCTGCTCAAAGATGATATCAGGGAGCCTGAGTTCAAGCGATTGAACCGCATTCCATAACTCAGGGCGTTCGTCCTTTCGGGAGCGCATGCTCTTGATGATTGCTTCCTTTCGCCAATTATCGTCGAGATTTGTGGTACATATCTCTCTCATTCGAGCCGACCCGATGCGACTAACAGTTCCAAGACCTTGTGCCCCGAATACGTGGTCGCTGTGATAGTGAGTGAATATCAGTTTAGTAATGGGTAAGTTGAATTCGGACAAGGCCCACTCCCTGACCTTGCTCGTGTGAGTATGGACCTGGCCCGAATCGATGAAGACGATCTGGTCATCTAGTACTACGAGCCCAAAATTGCCACCGAACTTCCCTGATACATCCGCGAAGATTCTGTCAGATATCCTGTCGAGCATAGGTCTGGCAGTATGCCTACGCCTCAAATACTTGCCTTTTTGACATCTGGCCCGGAAATGCATTCTCGAGGATTGGCTACTTCTTATTTGCAAGGCCCGCAACAACACATAAGACAGCCACTATGACAATAACGAGAACGACATTGTCACTGACCCAAGCAAGGATATTATCAAGAGCAGAAGGCTCGGGAGGTGCAACTCTAGCAAGAGAAACGGAGCCGGACCCTAATGTTGTCTCACTGAACGTCAAGTTGTACAAATAAAGTGATCCGTCTGATTTATCCCATGTTGTATTCAGACCAAATGATAAGGATTGAGTGCTGTACGCGGCTTTATAGCTGAAATATGTTGCATTCTGGACGACTTGCTTTGTGGCCAGAGTGGCCGCTAGTGAGAAGTATCCCCGTAGTAGTCCGCTTGAATCTTCGGTGATTGCTGACCAGTTACCAGTAGGCAGCACAACAAGAGTAGCAAAATCGTTTTCAAACAGCGACTTATAGAGTGGATTCAGCGCACTATGATCCGTATAGGTTATGTTGTAGGTCGCCTGGATATCACTGACGCCCGATGCTGAAGAGAGATTGCTGAGAGATGTGATATTGATGTATACCTGGCGATTATCCTTGAGGACACCGTAAGAGAGATTCATTTCATACTCAAACGATTGCCCTTTCTGAACACCCCATTCCCATCCTTGTACATTCTGTGCAGATACGAACGGAACTATGGCGAGTACAAATACTACGACTAGACAAGTGTAAGCTTTCGAATTCAAGGTGATTGTCCTCTCAAGTATCGTGACTCGATATGCATGATGCATTAATGAATCAATCTCTAGGTACAGGTACTACGGTCGGTACCGCACCTACCCTAATTACCTTAAGTGAAGGAGAAGATAGAATAACTATCATCATAAGAGAGAGAGAACTCGTTGAATGACTCAGGAACAGAACTTGCAAAATCTCAATGTGTCCCATGTCGCGGAGGTGTTCCTCCCTTAAAAGAAACGAAGATAGCTGAGCTGTTGCCAGCTGTAGCCGGATGGGACAAAATCAAAGAAGATGGATACCACAAGATTCGTCGGAGGTTCAAGTTCAAGAACTTCCGTGAGGCAATGAAGTTCGTAAACAATGTTGCAGAAATCGCCGAAGCGCAAGGCCATCATCCAGACATCTTCATTCAATGGAACATTGTTGTGCTGACCCTTTGGACACATGCAATCAAGGGGCTTCATAGAAATGACTTCATTGTTGCAGCTAAAATCAATCAGTCCGAAGCCTAAGACAGCCAGATTCATTTGATGATAGCCACCTCTGGTCGCGCACTATGTTTCAGACCTGCAACGACCCACAATGTGGAATTGCATAAAGACATGATAGCATCTTCAAGGAAATGCGAGGTAGGCTACTCATGCACAATCAATAGATCATCCTGTCGACCGTCATATAAAGGCCCAAATCATTGTCATAATGGCTACTGCTGCTGTCATTAGTATTGCAACCACTAGGCCATACCGAAT
>CAYPUO010000499.1:0-3294 GCA_964413775.1 uncultured archaeon | reverse complement strand
CTGGTATGTTCTCTTTCCTCCGACGCTTTGGGAATCTTGGTTTCACGAATATTTAACTAGTCATTCAGCAACGCAAGGTCTGGTTAGCGAATTAAGAGGAAAGGAGCTGTTTGAAACGTACATTGCTGAGCAAGTTGCCAATCAGTACGTTGATGCCAAATTCATTCAAAGGAACGAACCGTTCATGCTCTCCAATGGAAGACCAACTGATATTGACCTAGCCATAAGGATCAAAGAAACAGGACTCCTTGTGCAAGCAAAAGGGGGAGAACTCGAATTTCCTAAGAAGCTAATTGATAAGAAGTGGTTTTATGTGGACCCCCAAGATGTTCACTCAAGAATCCTGAAAAACAGGGACTACGCGGAGATGTGGGATTCTGTATACAAGGAGGTTGTAGGCAATCAATCCGTAATGAGTCGTCTTGGGCTCGATGGATGTAATAGAATACTTCCCCTCATAGTATATTCAAAAACACAACCATGTACAATTCAGGGATATGGCAGAGATTACGAGTTTTCTTCAGCAACTCAAGTTCTCTCAATCAAGTCGTTCAAGGATCTATTAGGTAGTCTTGCTTCTACTAGCGACCAGATCTCATGATTCTCTCCCGTGACTGGTTTCGAACTCGAACCGGTCCTCATCATATATAATATGAATTACAGGGCAGCTTCGCATAAAGGAAATCTCATTTTGCCAGAACATATGCCGTTTATTGAAGAATGTTTTAATATTAATTGATATGGATATACTGAATCTTTAGTTGAGAATCTCATCATGCAGGGATTTGCTCATAGAATAGAGAAAACGCCTTTTGCCAAATGCCATCGATGAATATCTCTATCATTCCTTTGGCCAATTCTCTGAGCTTCACTTGTTTCAATGAATAATACAGGTCCAAAGCTCTCTGAATAGGTTCGATTCCTGGAAATATCTTTGGCAGAACTATCCATACTATCTCTGGTACTTCTCCCAAAAATGCTCGAACTAGTTTTGGCAAAGTCCCTGTCTTTTCGTAAATGAAATGCTGCAACTCACTTACCGTGGATGGTTGTCTACCTTCAATCTGTGTCAAAATATCATTTATCTTGTTCTTGGAAGGAATGCCTCTAATAATGATACCCGCAACTGCTCTTCTACCAACACTGCTCGATATCTTCGCCTTTGGATGCAGTATATCTTTATTTTCCGGCAGAGAAGCTTTTCTCTTCTTTCTTTTCCTTGGCTTCGGTTCAAGACTCATTTTGCATCCTTCATTCATATGAGAATTATTGAACTTTCTGATTGCCGATTAAAAGGTCTTATAGAGCAGATGCTGTCCTTTTTTTCCATCTTGCTTAAGTCCCTTGACGAAGTATGAGGGGTTTCACTGATATTTCACAGGAGATTTAATATCGACAATAATGAATAACGATGGCTGAATAATCCATTGGGAAACACCACAATGTCAGACGATGAGGGCACTCTCACGGAAAGATTCGAGGAGTTTCTTCGGTCATACAAGGATGACCAAGGGAACCTGGTATATTGGACGAAGATCCAGAGTTTTTCAGAAATGAATGCAACTTCCTTGGTTGTTGATTTCCGAGATTTGACGGTCTTCGATCATGTGATATTCAGTACTCTAGCAAGAGATAGCCCTATGCATTTCCTAGAGACACTCGATGCAGTACTTAGGTCGATACTTAGAACCGAAGACCCCAACTATCTGCATAGTATTGATGAACAATTGATTAGAGTTCAGTTAATCGAGTTCCCGAATGCTGTTAATGTCAGAGATATCTCTTCAAAGGATATTGGGACTCTCGTCCGGATTGATGGAATTGTAGCCAATGTAGGTCAAATCACCCCTGTTCTCATAGATGGCACATTCAAGTGTAGGAGGTGTGGTGAGCTGATGTATCAGCCTCAGGGACTCAGGACATATATGGAGCCCGATTTATGTCCTGTATGCGGCAAGAAGACTCCTGTGGATTTGATACCATCCAAGTCCACGTTTATTAATCAACAAGAAGGAAAGATTGTCGATCTCTGGAATAATGCAGTTGGTGGCAAATCAATTGACATGATTCTTCGAGGCGGTTTAGCTGGAGCAATAAGAAAAGGTGCTAAGGTTTCTGTTACTGCAATGGTGTCAATCGCCTCCTCAAGCATCCGACAAGTGAAGGCTATGCCAATATTGCTTGTTCAAGGTGTAAGACTCATTGAGGAATCACCACTAAGTCGGGCTCAAGAAGTTCAAACGGAATTCAATAGCGAGGAAGAGCTTGAGGATTTGCTACAAAAGCTTCCGGAGTTATTAGAGTACGGCTGCCGAGTGGTCGGTCGCCAATTGAATACGCCTGTTGGTAGGCTAGATCTCCTGCTTGAGGTACCTGATGGTGCAAAGGTGGTTGTAGAGCTTAAGAACGATATAGCAAATGATACAGTCATAGGCCAAATCTCGCGATATCTGGTCTGGGCATCTCAAGAGTATCCAGGAACGAAAATCCGGGGGATTATTGTAGCAAGAGGATTCGATGAAAAGATGCTATCTGCGCTACGCGCGTGTAGATTTCATGTGAGATTGATTGAGATATCCACTCTTATTGAGAACCTCTCCCTAGTCAGCAGTAGGTAGTAGATGTCAAACAAATATATTTGGACGTAGTCGATTTGCTTTTTTTGAAACCCGTTCGATTCAACTGGTTCGTACAGCCGTTGAAACAGAAATCAGTTCGAAGCGAGCCCTATGACTTTCTTGACTCTGTCATCATCAAGTTTCACAATATCTCTGAAGTCCATATTGCCCGGAAACCGCCTTCATTCTTCATCGGAATCAAGCCCCTCAACGAAATACGATAACGGGAGCGTGTAGTCAATCCGCGGTCTGTCCTGCACTGCCCTCTGTCTGTATCCGTATGCTGGATGTTTGACCAGTCGATAGACTATCTGTGATCACTGTTTCTCTACATGTACATGCACCTGCGCACAGGTATTCAGTGCCCTGCCACCACCCGGAATCCGCGCATTCCTCTCAGAAGGCAAGCTGGTCACAACAGTCGCTATGTTGTGTTTCAGCGAGAAGACCATCAACCTATTCGCCATGAATGCGAGCTGCTGGAGTCCCTGTCCTGTGATTCCTTCCCGCATGTAGATATCAGCCAGTCCAGGGACGATGAGCAGCTTTGCTGGTACTCGCTCGAAGAACTCCTCCAGCTGCTCCACAATCAGGGCGTATGTCTGTGAGGAGTTGAAGGCCCGGGTGATGAAGATGTTGTCCATTACGGTTTCAGGCTCAAGGTCGAAGTCGTAGC
>CAYPUO010000498.1:0-3307 GCA_964413775.1 uncultured archaeon | reverse complement strand
GTGTATTTCTGTACCGCTGATGAGAATGGAATGGCTGTTTCGTTCATCAACAGCCTATACATGGGATTTGGCAGTGGACTCGTCGCTCAAGGTACAGGCATAAAGCTGCAGAACAGAGCGAATCTATTCTCACTTGACCCCACGCATCCCAATTGCTACGCCCCTCGAAAACGTGTGTTCCATACGATTATCCCCGGCGCATTATACAGAGATGGAGCGTTTGTTGGTGTGTTCGGAATAATGGGAGGGTCTCATCAAGCCCACGCCCATGCTCAGTTCGTGAGTAACCTAGTTGACTACAAGATGAGTCCCCAAGAGGCACTTGATCATCCACGTTTTCATCATGAGCAGGTACCTAATACCGTAGCAGTTGAAGATGTACTAACCGAACGCGTCCAGCCTGCCCTTCAGAAACTGGGTCATCAGATGGTCCCAGCATCAAGATTTGGATTTGGAGGCGGCCAGGCAATTCTCCAACTTGAAAGCGGCTGGATTGCGGGCTCTGATTACAGAAAAGATGGTCAGGCTTCGGGTTTTTAGTAGCTTGGGATAAACCTAAATCGGGCATGCAGGCTTAGAGCAGAGTAGTTGATATGCTGGTGAAGTTGAATGTCTGAAGAGCCTACCGAATACAGGTTGGAAAGCGATCTTCTTGGTGAAAGGCAGGTGCCTAAAGATGCATATTGGGGCGTGCAGACGTTGCGGGCTCGGGAGAACTTCGGAGTCTCGCTGGTTATGCTTAACACCTACTCCACGCTGGTTGAATCTCTTGCCATGGTGAAGAAGGCATGCACGTTAGCAAACAAGTCTCTGGGTCACTTGTCTGGGGAATTCGCTGACGCGATTATTCAAGCGTGCGACGAAGTGATAGCTGGAGGACTTGAGGATGAATTCATCGTGGATATGCTCCAAGGCGGAGCGGGCACTTCCACGAACATGAATATGAATGAAGTGCTTGCATCAAGGGCAAATGAGATTCTTGGGCACGGACGTAACTCTATGACTCCTATATCAGGAAATGACCATGTAAACATGAGCCAATCAACCAACGACGTGTATCCGACTGCGGTCAAAATCGCTGCTATCTTTGGGCTCCGTGATCTCGTTATGAGTCTGAAAGTACTGGTGACAGCACTTGATGAAAAGGCTGAGGCATTCAAGAGCACCCTGAAGCTCGGTCGCACAGAAATGCAGGATGCCGTGCCGATCACACTTGGTCAGGAGTTCTCTGCATGGTCTTCGGCACTTAAGCGAGACATGGGACGAATAGTTGACGCAATCGAGGTCTTGGAGACGCACAATATTGGGGCCACTGCAATTGGGACCTCGCTCAATGCAGACCCGGAGTACATCAAGCTTGCAGAGAAACATCTTCAAGAGGTGACTGGTCTGATGGGCCTCAAGACTGCAGAAAATCTAGTGGATGACACGCAGAACTCAGATGAGTTCGTGCACGCTTCCAGTCTTCTGAAGGTCCTCGCAACAAATCTGCTCAAAATCTGCGGAGACCTCATCATTCTCTCTTCCGGTCCTGTCGGGGGCTTTCATGAGATTATACTCCCTCCTGTCCAGCCCGGCTCTTCGATTATGCCTGGAAAGGTGAACCCTGTCATTCCCGAAATGGTAACACAAGTTGCCTATCAGGTAATAGGCCATGATCTGATAATAGCTATGGCGGCTCAAGCTGGGCAGCTTGAACTCAATGCGTTTGATCCATTACTTGCGTACAATTTCTTTCAGGCGCTCAAGCTGGTCAAGAATTCCATTCCAATTTTTACTGAGAAATGTATAGTAGGCATTAAGCCAAATCCCGAAGGACTCGAAGTGGTTCGAAGGAGTGTTGGGCTTGTGACTGCTCTGAATCCAGTGATCGGATATAAGCATTCCACGAGAATTGCGAAGAGAGCGCTTGAAACTGGCAAAACAATAAGGGAACTGGTGCTTGAAGAAGGCCTGATAGATGAAAAAACACTTGACAAGCTTCTCTCACCCGAACGGATGACGCAGCTAGATACATCAGGTATCGACTATTCAGTCAAGGTCAAAAAAGACGGTAAGTAAAATTGATCTGGGATAGAATAGATGGAGGCAGTGATGATAGCCGCTGCTGTGCTCAGCTCGTATGAACAAAATGTTGGGGTGAGGTGCTCTGTCATGCAGGGGTAGTTGGGAACTACCCTCTCTATCTCCATTATCCATTTCCCAATAAGCGCATGACCGGAGCACCCGTCGTTATGAATAGAGCGAAAACCCGCAAAGGTTATTCTGCAGAAGCAACAGACTCTGTGTTGTCCGCGATTCGCGAGCCACCCCGATTCTCTCTCGACTTCTTCCCGGTGTCTTATAGGAAGCTTAACCACCTACATGAAGCGTGTTGTGTGAGCAAACACACATTTGCTATTTCAGAACAAGACGAGACTCGCTTTTAGCCGGCGAGAGCGTTAGGGCAATGCTTCATCAAGACTTATCAAGCAGAAGCTATTCAATGTGTGACAAAGGTGTGATTGTATGACGGACGATGAACGACGCGGTGGAAAGACAATTGTTAGAGTGCTGTCGCAGGACTTGTTCAGGACTGGCCTACATAGTGAAGAAATAGGTATTCGCCAAGTTGACCAGTGGAGGGCTAAGAGTAGGCAGTTCACAAAGGATGCGGAGATCATAGGAAGAATCTCCGAGGCGAAGGCAGAGAAAGAGGGCGAAAGGCTTCCTTCTCTGGAAAAAACAGGATTCATCATTCTGCGAGAGTCAACGTGGAATCAGGCTGCAAACGAGTCCGAAAAGAGATTCGTTGTAAAGATGTTCTCAGAGTCAGGAAGCTGGCTTGGGACACTCGAAGAGATGGTCGCTGATGAGTATGCACTGAGCCATGCAATGAATCACCCGTTACTGTCGTTTGCTGTCCTCACATCAGAAAACGAACTGGTGACATACGTCCGTGAAATGTATAGGGGTGGCATATCTACAGAGAGCTATGGATTCTATATTGCAGGTCCAGATGGCAACTTCGAAGTCTTCCGAATTGAAGGGCGGCGAGCAACTGCCGGCGACGACTTCAGAGTCGTTCTCCTTTCGCGTGACACTCATGTTGCAGATATCGACAGTAAATTCGGAGATATCGGTGGCGAGTTCGCCGTCAAGGTCAGGGATGTAGTCCTTGCTGAGAACGAATGGTTCTGCCGAATTCTACAAGCCTTCTCCGTGGCCATTAGATATAGAAAAGAGATGCACGATCGCTTGAAAAAGGGTCTCGAACTCTGGGAGAAGAAAGGGGAAGGGCCCCGACAGAATAGATATGAGCTCAGTC
>CAYPUO010000497.1:0-3323 GCA_964413775.1 uncultured archaeon | reverse complement strand
GAATATGGTCACAATATGTGACTATGAACCCACGATGGTGAAACCTACTTCTTGATGGCCTTACGAAGCTCTTGCAGTGAGTATGCGTTCAGTACATCCTTTTTCGTGACCCAACCTCTCCTAGCCTGGTTTATTCCAAATATCATATTGTTGAGCTCTTCTTGTCTGTGTGCATCGGTATTGATTGCTATCTTCAGGCCAAAACCTATTGCTGTTCGTAGATTCGATGCATTCAAGTCTAGCCGACTGGGATGGGCGTTCAGCTCCATTGCTACATTATTGGATCTTGCCGTTTCAAATACCTGGCCCAGGTCAATCTCAAACTCAGGTCTACGGTGGATTAGACGACCGGTAGGATGACCAAGGATATGGACGTACTCATTCTCAATTGCATGACACACACGCTGGGTCATTACACTCTTGTCATCTTTCATCCTGCTATGGATTGATACTGTCACTAGATCAAGTTGGCTGAGGACTTTATCTTCGATGTCAAGTTCTCCTTTCGGCAAGATGTCGACCTCAGCTCCTTTGAGAATCTTTACTTTCCACATCCCGGATGAGTTTAGGTCATCAATCTCGTCTATACGCTTCAGGAGGCGTTCCTCGTCCATGCCATTAGCAATTGTCAGACTCTGTGTATGGTCAGAAACACAGTAGTATTCGTAGTTTTTCGCCTGAGCAGCAGTGAGCATCTGCTCAATTGAGTGGACTCCGTCAGACTGGTCAGTGTGACTATGAAGATCACCGCGCATATCAGTTAGCTCAACTAGGTCGGGGAGCTTGCCTCTCTCTGCAGCCTCTATCTCTCCGCTTCCTTCCCGCAATTCAGGTGGTATCCATTCCAGTCCAAGCGCATGATAAATACCATCCTCCGTTTTTCCAGCAACTTGTTTCTCAGCCTTGAAGAGACCATATTCATTGAGCCGGAGACCTTTCTTTATTGCCATTGATCTCAGTTGCACATTATGGTCAACATTACCCGTGAAGTACTGCAGACCAGCACCAAAACTGTCGCCTGGAACGACCCTGAGGTCCACCTGAAGATTAGAAGAGAGTCTCACTGATGATTTTGTAAGGCCATGGGCCGTCACACTTGCAACATCGTCCATTCGCACAAATGCATCCATCACTTTCTGTGGATCGTCCGCATCAACGAGAATGTCGAGGTCGCCAACAGTTTCACGCCGGCGTCGGAAAGATCCAGTTGCCTCTATCTGATTGACTCCAGATATCCTCTTCACGGCCTGCATGATCTTCTCTACAATTGGTACTGCATCGGCGTATATCGTACGTTTCAGGCCCTCGCGTACCAGTCTGATACCTTCTACTATCTGTTCCACAGACTTCTTGCCCATACCCTTGAGACCGATAACTTCACCCTGCTGTATTGCCCTCTCTAGTAACTCTATGTCAGTTACTTTCAGCTCGTCGTAGAAGAGCTTTATTTTCATTGGGCCTACGCCGGGGATCGCATTGAGCTCACTCACTTTCACCGGAATCTCTGTCCTGAGCTCATCTAGGGCCTCAATGCTGCCGTCATCAAGGTATTTAGTGATTACTTCTGCGATCCCCTTTCCAATTCCCGGAATGCTCGTGAGATCTCCTCGGTCAGCAACTCCCTCAATGTCTTCGCCGAGGGCATTGATTGCTCGAACTGCCCTTTCGTATGCCCTTGGCTTGAACTTATCCTTGCCTTGGATTTGTAGGAGAATTGCAATCTCCTCCAACACCGCGGCCACTTCTTTATTCCGGGCCATTGAAACTCACCTATTGCTTTTCGAATGGTTTGATTGCTTTTACAGCGTTTCTAACTGCTTGAATGTTCTCTTCAGGTGTGTCTACAGTTATGACACAACCGGGGGCAACAATCAGTTGATTGTAGCCAGCCTGTTCAACTGCATCAAGTACTTGATCACGGGCCTCCTCCGGGCTTCCAGTCCGGAATACTCTGTTGTGGTCTATCCCTCCAAGGACTGTTTTCCTTGCCATCTTCCGTCCGTCTTTCAGACTTAATGACGTACTCTGGTCTTCCCAATTCAGTGCGTCAATACCGGGTGTGCGAGCTATTTTGTCAAATCTAATGGTTTCGCTCTCGTTTCGCGCATGAAGGTGCATCACTATGAACTTCGCCTTTCCTCGCAGTTTTGAAATCAGTTTCAGGTCTTGAGGGAGAATGAACCGCTCATAGTTTTCATCGGATACAGATGCTAGTGTTGAGTGCTGAGAAGCGATGAATAGTCCATCGGCACCTGCTTCCAGAGTGGCGCGCGCGAAATCGACCATCACCTCGGTAATCATATCGAGGGCCGGCTCAATGACCTCAGAATGCTCGTTCATGTACATATTCAAGTTCTTGTCACATATTTTGTCTGCGACCATAGGGCCATCAAAGATTGTGGCCATAGTAGGGACAGTATCATGTGCATACTTGCTAATCAATTCAACAGCTCGAACCTGGTTGCCGAATTCCCCCGCCATTACATCAGGCTTGTCCAGCACTTCCCACTCACTCGCCTTAGTGATTGCTGCTTTTGTCAGTGTGGTTGAACCTGAAATCTCTCCATCATATTCGGCTGTGCATCCAAAGTCTATGCAGGGATAGTGACCGAAGAACGAAATCTTCATGACATCGGAATCATACTTCCTATGAAAGGCAATCTCTTCCGATGCAAGCCCTTGAGGTGTACGATCAATCTCTGGATGATGTTTCCATAGAGCAATTGGAATCTCTTCGTCTACGTTTCCCAAGAATGTGTTTTTCAACAAATCAAACTTTGACATGATGAGATATCAACAGTATCCATGAATAATGAGGCTTTCGAAGTAGCTATGGTCATAACAAACACAATTATCTGGTAGCGTCTGCAAGCAAAACACAATTATCACAGCATTCTCTCATGTGACTGCAATCTGACTGGACCCTGAGAGAAGAACTGAAATCCGGAGGCTACTGAGTGACTGAGAATACCGTTCTGTACGACCCTCAGAACTTCCTGAGAATGGACGGTATTGACGAGCTTGAACGTCTGACGCCTGAACCAAATCCGTTTTGGAACCGTCGCCGTTTCGAAGTGACGTGGGCGCTGGCAGACATGGCGGGTTTGACGCGACAGAGTGGTATCAGACTTGAGCCCATGCGGATGGCCGACCGAGAGGAGATTGCTATCTTTCATGACTCCTCCTACATTGAAACAGTCGAGTTATTTGGGAATACAGGTGTCGCCTTCTCATCTCGTTTTGGACTTGATACTGATGACTGCCCTGTATTCCAAGATATGCACAAGTATGCTGCGTACCCAGTCGGGACAACAATAGATGCG
>CAYPUO010000496.1:0-3324 GCA_964413775.1 uncultured archaeon | reverse complement strand
CCAATTCCAGCAGACACTCCTTTGATGAGTGTCAAGGTCTGTCTAGGTTCTCACAGGCTGTTACAAACCCTTCTGTAACAGCGTTCTTCCAGTCGTTAGACCTTCAACTCTTCAAAGAGCATCTCAAGAGGACAGTCTCTAAGTAAAACTGTCTTCTTTACGCCAAGACCCAAGTATGCTGTTACGCTCACACCCTCTTGGATGTATACCTCAGCCCAGATTCCTTCTGTATCTTGGGGGATATTAAAGAGCAGAAAGGTCAATGGGATAATAGTATCTGAATCAACAGGGCATCCTATGCCTAACAACCGACTGTCAGTGCTTCCAACATCGGATGCAGTGTTGTAGATGTCGATATGAAGTGTGAACGAGCTGTTGATCGATTGCAACCACACGGTCAGTTTATAATTTGGCTCCTGATGGTCCTGATTAGATTGCGGCTGAGTCCATAATAGACTCGTCGCACCAATCGAGGAAAGAATGATTATGGCTACGACTATAAAGCCACCCTCAGTCTTGCGGCTCACACTTCTACCTTCGTTCAATACTCACCCGCCTCAAACACATGATAATGCAGCTATGCCCTTTAAATCATATAGATTATCCAAGATCTATACAGATAGCGTTCTTGGTCTGTGTTCAGAAACGCAAGACTGACCCCTCAACACAAATCACTCTTCCCCAAGTGATAGACGCCATCTCTGTGAAATGAAGTCCCGAAGTTTCCTACGGAAGATAGTTATTAGAAAGAAGCCCAATGATAAACGAGGCATCCCTATGAAGTATCTGTTTCTAGCCACTGATGATAACAAGATACAGCTCTATCACCTGCTCTTGAATGCGAACAACTTCCATGAGAAAGGACACGAGGTTGCAGTTGTCTTGGAATGCGCATCGCCTCGACTGCTGATTGGTATTGCCGATGGATCGATGAAACTACCTGTCTTCGACAAGGCAATGGAGAAAGGTATTGTCGACCATGCATGTAAGGCATGTTCAGCGGCATTTGAAGCGACTGACGCTGCTAAGAGACTCGGTGTACCTCTGAAAGGAGAGCTGAGCGGACATAGCGACCTACTCCCATTTGCCGAACGAGGCTATTCGATACTCACTTTCTAGTTGGGTAATATGGCGCCGAGGATGAGATTCGAATTCGTGCCCTGTGTCTTCAAGGTACACAGGGACTCACGAGCCACAAGGGCAACGGTTGCCTCGCCAGTCACTGGCTTCGAGACCGTCTCCGTACCGCTAGGAAACCTCGGCGTATCTGCGGCCTGATTGCTCTTTCTTGCTTTGATATAATCGTTTCTCATGCACCCAAGTCTTCGAGGACCCGCTCCATTACACCTTGAGCCGTTGCTGCGATAGTGTCCAGAGTTGCCTGGGTCTTGGCACCGATGTAGAGCCGTGCCTTTGGCTCTGTACCAGACACGCGCACTAGGACATAAGACCCATCACCCCGTTCTATTCGGATCCCGTCCTCCTCAAGGACTCGCTCAATACCTGAAAACTCAGGGACAAGGAGCTCCTTGACCTTTGCAAGGAACTTCGGTTTGATAGCATCTGGACATGACACATTCTCTCGCAGTATGGGATACTCCGGGATAGACTTCATGAGCTTGATACAGCTCTCGTCGCCTTGCTCTGCTACCATCTGAGAAATCCTTGCAGCGCCTATAATTCCGTCCATCCACTTTCCAAACTTCATGAAGATGGGCTTCCACGGCTCAGATGCGAAGATGATGTCCTCTCGCCCCTTGACTTCGAAGGACTCCTGAAGAGAACCCAGCGGAGCTCTTGTCACAGTACCTCCTGCTGCAGTCACCATCTCGTCTATGACACTTGATGTGTCAATGGAAGCAACCACTCGCCCACCATTGTTTCGTTCGACCTCATCCCTTGCAAACAGTGCAATAATCCTGTTCTGGTCGACGAACTTGCCCTCCTCGTCAATGACCGCGATTCGGTCGCCATCCCCATCATGAGCAATTGTCACAGCAAAGTCAGAGTTAGCAGCAATCTTCATTGTGTCTACGAGATTTGCGGGACTTGGCTCAGCTGGCCTACCTGGGAAGTGACCATCAGGGTTCGAGTTGACAGATGTCACATGGAATCCAAGCTCGTGCAGTAGCTGGGGAGTATACTGATAGGCCGCCCCGTTTGCAGTGTCAACCAACACACGAGTGCCATCACCCTTTTCGCCGCGGCTCAACACGAACTCCTTCACTCGCTTGAAATAGGTAGGACGGATATCCCACGTCGAAATCCTGCCTATGCCGGACCAGTCCGCAACTAGGAACTGTCTGTCCTCAATACGGCCTTCCAGAAAGACCTCCTCTGAGCGTATGAACTCGCGCCCGCCCACAAAGAACTTGAACCCATTATCAGTTGGGGGATTATGGCTTGCAGTGATGATCACAGATACAGAGATACCCTCCATCGTACTGTGAGATGCTGTTGTCGGCATAGGAGCGCCGTTAAGGTCCACTACATTCGTGCCAGTGGATACTATTCCAGCAATAAAGGCGTTCTTCAGCATATACTTGGAGGTCCTCTCATCAGTGCTCACTCCGACGGTGCCTGCTCCCTTCAGATAGGTACCAAGAGCTCTTCCGAGGTCTAGGGCTAGGTCTGGGATCACTTTCTCAGTGATTCCGCCACGAATTCCACTTGTGCCAAAGATTTTCAGTCAGATCAACTCCTAACTTATTGGGAGCGCAAGGTCTACAATATCCTTTGCAGCTTCTCCGATTCTAAGAAGACTGTCTATGACATGGAGCTGGTTCTGAAGATTTCCATTGGGGGATGTGAGTATATCCTGACGCATCTTTGCGGTGCTTTGGATAAGGTCCTTTTCAGCTCCTATCACCCATGTCACTTTGTCTGTGTCGAACTTGAACAGGTTTGAAACTGACTCTGAATGCATTGTTTTTATCTGTTCGACAAGCGGCAGAAACTTCCGTTTGAGCTTGTCATCAAGTGGCTCAGTTGTCATAGAAGCAATATCAACTGCCAAGTCCGCGATACGCTCAATATACTGTGCCGCAAGGCGGAAGTCTAGCGCTGCCACCGGAGCAATACCCATCGCCTCAGACATCCTCGGATACTGTATTGCAGACCTCAACTCTCGCACAATCAGGAAGAACAGCCGGTCAACCTCTTCATCTCGCTCTCGCATAGCATCCGCGAGAGCTTGTCGCCCCTCAAAGTATGCGTTTAGCGAGTCGTTGAGCATTCGTGATGTGATGAGATTCATGCGTTTCATAGCCTTTTCAACTGGCAGGGTGGATGGGTCAACAAGACAGCGGATGATTATCTCTGTTT
>CAYPUO010000495.1:0-3328 GCA_964413775.1 uncultured archaeon | reverse complement strand
ATTGCAGACCTATCGCCATCTAGAGAGAAGGCTAGGGTGAAAATCGCGGAGTACCCCAGCTTCGACCTCTCAGCACTTGAAGAGATTATCAAGGAGCACATGAGTAGAGTGAAAGCGAAGCGGGTAGTAATCGACACACTCTCCATTATGGCGTACAAGTTCAGGAGACATGACATACTTCGTGAGGAGTTCTTCAAGCTAGCGGCGAACATTACCAAGGGTGGTGCAACACTACTCCTAACGAGCGAGATACCTGTTCAGGAATCTGGTCTGGGTGTCTTTGATATAGAAGCATTCCTTGCCTCAGGTGTGGTGGTGCTATACAATGAGAAGATTAGTGACACGTCACGATCAAGATCAGTGGAAATCCTCAAGCTGCGTGGGTCCAGACACAGTTCAAGGATTCATTCAATGAGAATAACAGATGAAGGGATACGTGTCTGGCCTGGAGAGATTAGTCCCGGCCATTAAGGAGAGGACGAGGCGCGAAAGGTGAGTGAGGAACCATCATTTCAGTCTGATGCTCGAGGTCCTGCAAGAGTCAGCCCTATGATCGGTGAACTAGTACAGTTTGGGCAGCTCACTCAGCTCTCCTACATGCTTCTTGGACCGCTAGGCTCGGGGAAGACAACATATGCGGAGGCTTTTCTGGCAGAGGGTCTTTCATTGGGATTTCCAGCTGTCTTCGTGACAACAGATGTGTCGCCTCGTGTCATCCGCAATGACATGAGTCGCTATGGTTGGTCCATTGATGAATATGAGAAGTCCGGGCAGTTCGTCTTCATCGATGGATATTC
This sequence comes from uncultured archaeon, assembly GCA_964413775.1. Taxonomy (GTDB): domain Archaea; phylum Asgardarchaeota; class Thorarchaeia; order Thorarchaeales; family Thorarchaeaceae; genus MP5-2226. Next base: position 2,531 of record CAYPUO010000495.1, on the reverse strand, counting down.
CGAGAGGATGGGTGCCCCGAAGACCGGGTCGGCCAGATCTCTGTCAAAAGTCGATGACATTTCTGAGCTGGGAATAGTATTGTTTGAGGTTCTTGAGAAGCTGGTTGTTGCACGGATTGTGATTGACAGTCTCTCTACACTCATTCTACATTCTAATCCTGAGACCATGCCCCGTGCCGTGCAACGGCTTTCTGGTAGGATAAAGCAGGGATCACATAGCGTTATGTTCATACTTGAAGACGGAGTGCATGATGAGAAGACATACGCAACATTCTCGTATTTCGCAGATGCTGTTCTCCGGTTCAAAATCGACGATAGTGGGCCAACAACAAATCGCAGCATAAGGATGGAACGGATGAGGAGCAGTGAGGCTTCTCGAGAATGGCATGACTTGAGCATCTCGTGGCAATCATAGATTTCTGTGAAAGCTTAAATTGGGTGCACATCCATCTCAAGTCGACGTCAGAGGAGAGATATAGTGGAATCAGGACTCAAGGCTGCCCTTCGGGAGATTCTCTGTGCATCATTGTCGCTCGACGATGGCCTTTCCACAATTCAGAATCTAGCTATTGGGATAGAAGGTGATTCAACACTATACTTCAATATTGCCCGAGTAATAGAGGAGATTATCCTTAGGCGTCCAAGTCTTGCAAGTGCAAAGCTGACAGAATTGAATGTGCGGCTTGCCTTTGACAAGGACCATGTGCTCCGTAAGATGCTCACTCTTTTGGACGCTAGATACAATACTGTCCATGCTAGAGCGGAGTGTGAGATTCTGCCGGATATTGAGGCCATTCCCCGGCTGCTTGACATCCTTGGCGAGATGATCCAGAACATGAATGATGCCATCCAACTCAATCTTCGGCCTATGCTACCATTTCTCACCGATGAGGTCCTTGGAACGCTGGAAGGAATTTACACTAGAGGTCATACTGCATCTACAACGCTAGCAATCCATGAAGCGCATTATCTGACCACTTTGCTTACAGATGCTGGAGCATTTGATTGTGCCGAGGGCATCCTCAATCGCTTGATTAAGATATCTAAGGCTGAAGGTCTAGATGACTTGGCGTTCGACGTGGCTCTCGACGAATCCTCAGTCCTCACCGAAATCGGGCTATATAAAGAATCGAGAAACATACTGACCGAATTGAGGGACAACCGTGATGTGCACGGCGAGCCAATCAGATATGCGTCAGTGATGCTCCAATTAGCGATAAACGAAACACGTGACGACTCTGTCCCTCGTGAAGTCGCTCGACCTATTTGTGATGAAGCTGCCGAGCTGTTCGAACTCCTTCTTGACTCACCGAATTGCCCACAGGATGGACTTGGTCTTGCCCATCTTGTAATAGGATCAAACATCCTTGTCAATGGATGGCGTGAATCAGTTTCTGAGGGTATATCTAGGTTAGAACAGGCTCTCGGAATATTCGATGAGATTGAAGAGCCAGATTCGAATCAGCAGCTCCTACTTTTCAAATGCCTGACCGGACTTGGATTTGGATATGGTCTGATGAGAGACCATGATAGCATTTCTACGAGTCTAGAGTATCTAAGCCAAGCTCAGAAACTCCTTGGCAGTATTGAAAGCCAGGTTGACTGTGAGCAGGATTTGGCACGAACCTACAATGCCATAGGATGGATTTCCATTGGCACCGACTCTGATGAATATTGGTCGCATGGACGGGACTCGTTCAAGGAGGCGATAACCCGGAGAAACGCCTTGCTGGCGAGAGGAATCGGAACCGAACTGGAGCTTTTGGGAAGTAAGGTCGGCTATGCCCTTTCACTACTTCGGACCCCAACTGCCGACCGTGCTACTGCCCTCAATCTCCTGCAGGACTCACTATCGCAATATGTACCTCTGTTTCCAACAGACAGCAGAGCTTTCGTAGAAATTGCAATTGCCATGTATAATCTGATTTGGTTATCAATCCGCCACGGTATCGATTTGCCCCAGCGGATACTGAGATTCCTTGAGGACATAGATCGCATGTTGACGGATGCCCAGGCAAGCGAAGACTCGATTTTCATCCAAGGCGCATCTCTGGTTATACCCTATCTGAACAACTCTTGGAACAACTTGCGCAAACGTGCTGCTGCGGTCATTCGGGAAGGTACAACTCTCTCGGTGCCTGCAAGGCTGGTCCAGACGTTGGCGCAGTCAAAGCGCAATCTTGAGATGCTGACAACAGGGACGGGAGTCGTAGTAGATGCGGTAGCTGACGAAAGCGTCCAGCGAATCGACCCACTCGCGTATCAGTATTGGGTTGGCCAGACACAGTTGGCAAAGACAATAAGGGACTACTATGAGAATAAGGATTACTCGCAGCTTGCAACTGGTCTCTACAGGTCTTCTATTGAGCTCTCTGCTGTCGAACGCGTGAAATCGAATTTCGAGGAGTCAACCGAGTTTATCAACGCAACAGCTCTGTCTCTTTCAAAATCCCTGATGAAATTCGCGCTTGTGCTTGAGGAGCAGTATGCAGCACATATCGACAGGTCCGAGTACGGGCCTGTGAGTTCCG
>CAYPUO010000494.1:0-3329 GCA_964413775.1 uncultured archaeon | reverse complement strand
CCCTGCCGCAGCATTTCTCGGATTTGCAAATAGCTGGTCGTCTTTTTCATGCCTAGACCGGTTGAGTTCGTTGAACTGGTCCAACTCCATATACACTTCCCCCCTCACCACGAGTCGCTTTGGAGGTTCATTTCCTTCGAAGGCTTTGAGAACCAAAGGCACGTCCTGTATGGTCTTGATATTCGCAGTCACATCCTCTCCAGTCCGTCCATCACCACGTGTTGATGCCATCAGGAGTTTGCAGTCTTCATAGACGAGTTCTACTGCGAGTCCATCAAACTTGGGTTCTGCTGTGTACTCCACGTTTGTCGTTTGCAGTTCTTGCTGACAAGTTGAATCAAATGACCTGACCTCTTCTTCATCGTAAATCGTTTTGAGGGAAACCATGGGAGTCGGATGGGTCACTTTCTTCAGTGATGATACTGGCTCGCTGCCTACCCTTTGAGTGGGAGAGTCCAGCCGTACAAGGCGTGGGTACTGCTTCTCCAACATGGCCAAGTGCTTGAACAAGCTATCATACTCAGCATCCGAAATCACTGGATCATCCAGAATATAGTAGCGATAGTTATGGAATCTTATAGACTCTGAAAGCAGTTCAATGGCCTTGCTTGCTTCGGTTTCATTCTTGATTTTCGAGACATCAATCTTTGGCTTCATTTCCCTCATCATGGCCATATCCCCTTCAGTCAGGCAGCAGTCTGCCCTTTGTGTATGTATTGGGAACATAAGAACTTCTACATTTCGAATAACAAACTAAGAAGCATCCTTAGAAGTGCGTGCCATTGGATGCGTTTCATTGAGATATCATAGGTTTCTCAGTTCTCTGAGGATATCGGTTTCTCCCGCAGTTCGAGCTGGATAATAGCACAATAGCATGAGCACAATGAATTCGGTTGAGAACACAGCAATCGAGCCAGCTAGAGGAAGGGATATGATCTGAGAAACCAATGGAGCAAACGGTGAGACCCCGAAGAAGGTGAATGTAATCGAGTAACCGAGAATCAGACCAAGAACAAAACTGGCCGAGAGCGCCGCCAAGACCAACCCTGCGAACTCATTGAATACCACACTATAGACTTGATGCTGCGTGGCTCCAACAGCTCTGAAAATGGCGTATTCTGACTTCCTCTCCAGTATTGCAGAACCAAAGAACAGTGATATTGCGGACAAGGCCATGATAAAGCAGACTCCGATACCCACAAGTGTTATTCCCTGGATTCCTGATGAAAAACGTTGGATGTTCTGATAGGCGGGGCTTTTCAGAGAATAATAGTATGAGTCCTCGCCCTGGATTATGACTTCCCTGCTTGGCAGAAGATTCCAATGCGGTGTCTGTAGGTCCACTCTGAAGTCGCGAGTCAATGAATCGTACAGCATTGAGAAATTCGTATTCATATCTGCCCTACCCAGGAATAGATCTGCTTCATAGTCACTCGTTTTTAGTGCAACCATGTTGAGGTTTACCAACATGAATCCATCTTGCTGAACTTGGAAGCCTAGACTCGAAGCTACCGTGTCTCTCTCGGATTGATATGGCGATGCATATCCAAAACCTGGAGCGCTTCTCATGGTATCAACGATTGTCAGGTGAATTGGTATTACTCCACTTTCAAAGACAGTGATTTGATCCCCCACCGATTTCTCATACAGCTTCGCATAGTAGTCGGGAATGACTGCGCCGTAAAATGTGCTGTCGAGGGCCAACAGAACCTCATCAGGAGTTGCGTTGACGAAGGTTTCAGATGAGAAGTATCCAATCTCTAGGTATTTCTGAGCATCTATGCCTTTCAGAAACATTGTGTGTTTGAGATAGGACACTGTCATGCTCTTTACAGGAGTCACCGCACTCAGATTGTAGCTGTTCTCAATGACTTCAGCTGTTTCAAGGCTATACGGGGTGTACATATTGAAGCGCAGGTCTGCTCCATAGGCATACAACACATCATTATCAATTGTCGTAGTAACACTGGAGTTCTGCATTAACATCATGACAGAACTTGAGAGAGAGAGGGTAAGGATTATCATGAGGGGCACAAAGCGGTCTCTCCGTTTACGGAGGCTCATTGCGACATAGAGTGTCTTCTCACCAATAATCCGGGTCGTCCTCCCATAGAGAAATGACATTCCTATCTGGGATACTCTAGAGCCCAGAAATGAGGCAACGACTATTAGGACCGCCAGGGCTGCAAATATGAAAATACCTGTTGTTCCTTGAGGCGTAATATAGAGAGGAACCAGTATAACAACTGCGAGAACTACGAACAGCTCTGCGAATATCCGGAAGAACCTTGGCTCCGCCGTTTCCTTCTCCTCTACTGCGTTCAGATTCGCCCCGACCTCATAGACATCTATGCCTTTTTCAATATGATAGAGGTAGAGCCCAGGCAGGAATAGACAGATCACTCCAGAGAGCAACAGGAGCAAAGAGGGAACTCTCAGATTGTTCATGAAGTTCAGGTACTCATCCATATCAATCACAAAGAGATCGTGCGTGGATCCTAGTACAGGAGCAAGGACAAATGTTAGTATCATGCCTACAATGAAGGCAAGACCAGCTAGTATGCATGATTCCCACATAATGCTTGATGTAATCTGGTTATATGACGCTCCTTTTGACCTAAGTATTTGGATCTCGCTTTTCCTTGAAGACAGTGTAGATTCTGTTGTGTACACAGTAAGATAGAGTGCTGTGAACATGATGGGGAGCGCAATCAGAGTGAGCATTTGTCCTTTCTCGTTCGTTTCAACAGCAGTTGTTATCTCCCCAAGGTACTTAACACCCCTAACATTGAGCCTTGGATAGAGCTCCTGTATCTGGCTTGATATCTGCTCAAACTGGTTCTCAATGTTATGCGGCCCGATATCCATTAACGCATCGACATCTCCCTTTATCAGATCAACTGGCTCAAAGAATCCCTCTGCGATCATCTGGGCAATTGTGCTGTTTCCCACTTCGCTTGGGAGAATCATTACAGAGTCTTCGAGGCCCGATACCGACTGCTTGTCATACATGTCCTTAGGCCAGGGATCAGGCCGAAGAGTCGAAGGGAATGCCTCTGCTGCTACTGTCAACAGCGATCGGAGTTTGTAGATTCCTCCAATCGTCAGGTTTGTAATCGCAACATGGTTTGTGTTCGAAGGAGTTGATACCATGGTGTTGCCATATCGATCTGTCAGCTTATTCGCTAGGACATCTATGCCCATCGACATACCCGGTACAATATCAATCCCAAATGCCCGCCTGCAATCATACACGACTCTCTCGGATACTAGTATCTCCCCCGGCGCCAGCGTGGCATTTCCTGTCCATACAAACTCCCCCTTTATCC
>CAYPUO010000493.1:0-3331 GCA_964413775.1 uncultured archaeon | reverse complement strand
ATTGCATACTGGTCAGTTCGCGGCCCTTCCAGCAGGGCAGCAAAACTCGACCCGTTGGATTCTCTGAAGCAATACGTGTATGTAGAAGAACAGAGTGAGTATAAGCGCCTGTTGCCGTACATCGCTCTAGTACTAGGCAGCTACAAGTTAATCGTCTGGATTCTGGGGATAAACATGACTACTCTGTTGGCAGGAGCAGGGACCAATATCCTATTAATCCTAGTAGTTGGCCTTTGGACTCCCGTTGACAGCTTTCTTAACTTTGCAGGGCCCATTGCTTTTCTCTATGGCGCGACGAAAATCCTGCTTCGAGGCTCCCAGAGATTTCAAGAATCAGTTGTTGGAGCAGGCCGGAGATTCTTCGGAGCCTTTGGGAATCTCGCCACTAGGAATGTGAAGAGGAATCCCGCCAGAAACGCGGCCCTCGTGTTTGTTGTTGCCCTGATCGTGGCCTATGGCGTCTTTAGCGTTGGCAGTCTTGCCTCTGAACAGAATCTCCGAACCCGGACCGACCTCTACAACGTTGGCTCAAATGTTAATGTTGTCTTCAACCCTGGCTATAATGACTCTACAGTTGTCTCAACCGTTGATCGAATTACAGGAGTGCAGAGTTCGACGATTGAATACCAGATCTCTCTTAGCACGACAAGAGGAACTCTTCAAACGCGGGCAATCGACCCCAGCAGCTGGGAGCAATCTGCATACCATGAGGATGGTTGGTTTACCGGAGGAACTGCTGAAAGTCTGTTGTCGAATTTCACTGGACAGGAGATAATCCTGTCCGTTACTGTTGCGCGGCAGCTTGACCTAAGTATTGGGAACATGATAACGCTGCTAATGCCCTCTGGTCCGTCCTATCAGATGACGATTACAGGCCTAGTCGGGTATCGGAGTCCACTGGAAGATATTTTCGGCGGAGCTTTTGGCGAGTTTGCCTTCGGCGGGAGTTATCCCTCATATATTCCATTTGACTTCCTTAACCAGACTGGCTATGTTGGGTACGCTGAGCAGCATGTCCTCATCAAGACCGCTCAAGGCGTCAATGGAACCGCAATCGAGCAACAGCTCCAGCAGCTCTATCCGAGCTACAAGTCTACTGACTCAACAACAACGCAGGAAGTGAATCGTGAGGCATCTCCATTCCAGATGGGCGCTACTCGTGCGAGATGGCTAGGTGTGACGTTTGCTGTCGTGCTTGCCATTATCGGTACTGGTCTCATTGTATCGCTCACCTTGCGTGAGAAGGAGTACGAAACTACCCTCCTATCTGTAAGAGGGTTTACAACGTCCCAGGTACATAGGGTGCTTCTGGCAGAGATTATGGTCATGATGCTCTTCTCAATCATCCTTGGGCTTGGAACGGGGATGATCCAGCTCTTTGGGGATGTTTCAAACACAAGTCAGAATACACAGTCACTGGTAAGGCCTATAATTGTGCTGGACCCGGTGACAGTCGCGCTGATGGGACTGATTATCCTTGCGATTGTACTCTCTGCCGTCGTCCCAATCCTACTAACATCAAGATTTAGCGAGAAGAAAATAGATGTCCTTCGGGAGTGATATGAATTGACGAGCTACATTGAATCAAAGGACCTTGTAAAGGTGTTTAAACTCGGACCTGTCGAAGTGCAGGCACTCCGAGGACTGTCAATCCAGATTGATAAGGGAGAGATGGTCGCTATCATCGGACCTTCAGGGTCCGGCAAGACCACACTCCTAAATATCGTTGGTGGGCTCACTCACGCAACTGCAGGGCGGACGTGGGTCGCAGGTCAAGAGATAACCAACGCCAGCAGTGCTCAACTGGGGATGCTGAGGCAGAAAGTTGTCGGTCACATCTTTCAGACACTGAACCTCATTCCCACGCTCACAGCATACGAGAACGTTGAACTTCCTATGCTAGCCATAAACATGCCCGCTGCACAGAGAAAGAAACGTGTCACAGACCTGCTTACAACGGTTGGCCTCGAACTGCGGATGAAGCATAAGCCTGACGAGCTGAGCGGCGGTGAAAAACAGCGCGTTGCAATAGCATCAGCCTTAGCGAACGACCCTCCAATCATCATTTGTGATGAGCCGACAGGAGACCTCGATCAGGAAACCGGTGCGATTGTCGTTCAATTCCTCCACAGAGTCAACAAGGAGATGGGAAAGACCATTGTAATGGTTACACACGACCCAGCTATTGCCCGGCAGACTGACCGAATATATCGCATTATGGACGGAACTATCATCTCGGTTCAAAAACCCAGTGACTCTGAGGAGGCAAACGCCGCGATGCGGGTAGATATGTACCGTGATCGGTTGAACGAAACCCAGCTAGAGCTTGATGACCTTGAAAAAACCTACAAGGAACAGAGGATCAATGCTGAAACTTTCGCAGAGAGATGGCACAACCTCAGTGAAACCAAGAAGTTCCTTGAACGAGAACTGCATAGAATGGGCCTCTAAGGCTTGCGGCTGCTTTGCAGGGTCATGCTCCAAACTGAGGAAATGCAAGCACAAAGGCTGTTCCTTTGGTATGGTCACCTAGTACTCTGTCCTCGACCGTAATGCGGCCATGAAACGATGCAAGTTTGATAGATGGTCTGTCGTCTGTTTTGGCTATCAAAAGCCATGTATAGGTCCCCGTGAGCCTTCTTTTGTTCCTATGCGGTCTGTATCTTTGGACCGTCCTTCATCTCTTAATGCGACATGTATTTCAATAGCTTTTTGAGAATCGTGCCTCTCGTGTCATGCTTGTGTTGTTATGAAACCTACTGTTTTGGTCCATGGCGGAGCAACGGTGTTCCAAGAGAAGTATCATTCTTTAATAGACGACGCTATACGAGCCGCCGCTGCTCAAGGCTACTGCGCTCTTGACTTGGGCGGCTCTGCTCTAGATGCAGTGGAAGCCGCTATTTGGGCATTAGAAGAGACAAATCTCTTTACAGCAGGAAGAGGTGCTTGTCAGAATCTCAACGGTGAGATAGAGGTCGACGCTATTATGATGGATGGGAGCCGCTTGCAGAGCGGGGCGGTAATGGCTGTCAAGGATATCATTCATCCCATTTCATTGGCAAGGTATGTACTCGAAAGGACCCAAGTGATGCAGATAGCGGGCGAAGGTGCAAACACCCTGTACAGACAGATGGTCAGCGAAGGTTATCGCAAGGAGTCCACTCGGAATACAACCAAGGGCCCCAAGATCGCCGAGGGGTGTGACACTGTTGGGTGTGTTGCAATTGACTCATCAGGGAGGCTAGCGGCTGGGTCATCTACAAGTGGATGGCCTGGTAAGCTTCCAGGAAGGGTCGGCGACTCACCAATTATTGGCGCTGGTGTGTACGCG
>CAYPUO010000492.1:0-3339 GCA_964413775.1 uncultured archaeon | reverse complement strand
GTGCAAAACTCGTTGGGAATAGTAATTTCATCATATCAGGTCTATCAACATCTGAGATTAAGATATGGGATCGTGTAGATTGGGGGCAGATCAGAACACTTGAGCCAGTGGCCAACAATGGAATTGGCTCGATGTGGGTCAATCAGATGTATCTAATAGCTTCTTCTGATGCCTCCTCTGTCGCTATTTGGGATGTCCGAAAAGGCTCTGCAATTGGTAGCTTCAAGATTGATGGCGTGAAGATTTTGCATGTGAGAGCTGACAAACAACATGTCTTCATCGCAACTGGAGAGAAACTCATAGTTGTTTCACTCACCCTAGGTCGGCATCCCCTTGATCTATCAGTTGAGGATAACCCTGTGATTAATCAAGCTGTCCTGAAGACCTCTCCTTATGACGTGCTAGAGTCAGTCCTTGATTTGCAAAGGGAGGGGGATGAGCAACTAGAAAAGGGGGAGTTTCATGATGCTGTGGCTGAGTACGAGCAGGCCCTCCAGTTACTTATAGATAACACTCATACACTTCTCGAAGTGCCCAGTGAACGGGAGAATCTCACATATGAGCTCAATGAGCGACTAGGCTACTCTCTGCTGAGGGCAAAGATTCAGGAGCTAGATCAGATTACCCGTGACATTTCGTTTGTTTCCGCGGAATTCGATGAATATGGTCGGTCAAGCAATGATGATTCTGAACTAGACAAGATGTGGAATAATGCATCTCGAGCTATCAAGGAGAGTAGAGTGCTTTCTGAGGCTCAAGCTGGTCATATTCTGAGTTATCAGCTAGCGTATGCAACCGATGTACTTGATTCTGAGCTCAAAGAAGCAAAGAGAAAGTTTGAGGAATATCAGGAGAAGATCAATGAAGCCCTAACGCTTACTCAGAGTATTAGGAGTGAGTGGAGGTGGCTAGAACGCAAGAGGACCCCTCTCGCTGAGCGTGAATCCTTCCTTGATAGTGCAATCAAGACTCTAAAAGAGAATATTGCCAACGCTGGAGATGACCGGGAGGTTGTGGAGATACTCGGTGATTCTCTCTCTGAATTCACGCGGCTGAGCGGGCAAATAAAGAAGATACTGAATGCTACCCAGAGTAGACCGCAGAAGCTCAAGCTTTCAAAGGAGGAAACTGCAGATGCGATTTCTGGGCTTCTCGGAGTTCTTGATAAGCGCTTGAGTGAGCTTGAAAACATCAACAATGAGTCCGAAAGGAATCGCGAGAAGAATCAGATACTTGAAGCACTCCAGCAGGCACTTGAAGCTGCTGAACTCAACAAGATGAAGCGCGAGGCTTCGAAGTTGTCATCAGCCATTGCTACACTACAGGAAACACCTGAGGCCGAACCAGCCAAACCTGAAGAAACTAAGCCTCCTGAAGAAGAGGTCAAACCTGAAGAAACTAAGCCTCCTGAAGAAGAGGTCAAACCCGAGGAGAAGAAGCCTCGTAAGAAAGCCAGCCGCAAATCCAAGGCCTCGTCCAAGAAGAAGCGTTCACGGAAAAAGAAGGCACCTAAGAAATCTGAGTGAACTAGCTCCCCGCCGCAAAGCTACCAGAAATTTCAGTATCGTCCTCGAGTCCTAGTATGTCATACTCGCTCCTTAGGTCGTCGAACCAGTCTTCAGAACGCTTGTCTATATCGGGGTCGAGGCCAGTGGCCTGCTCTGCTGCGCCAAGAGCTGCACCCATATCTCCAAGCATATAATTCACGGTGGCAAGATCATACCATGTTTCTGCATGGTTCGGATTCAACTGGAGTGCGACATGAAAGGCATCTCTGGACTCGTCCCACAGTTCCATAGCCATGTACACCGAGCCAAGAAGAAACCAATCCCTCTGGTTTCTTGGATTGAGACGAATGCTGTTCATCAGCGCCTTGATTCCCTCAGATTCTTCCTGAAGCAGCAGGTGGAGGTATGCTTTCTCCGCCCAGACTTTGTATGCATTAGGCTCAAGGGTCAGTATTGAGTCCATTGCCTCCAAGGCCTTCTTCGGTCTCTTGAGTTCAAGATTGCATATGACAACTCGTTCCCAGATCAGCCGATTCTTAGGATCGATGCTTGCGGCCCTTTCCAGCGCTGAAATCGCATCGGTGAACTTCGCTTTATCCATCAGATTGGTTGCTAGATCGAGGATTTGCCCCGACTCGAGACGGTCACTGGTCATCTTCAACATGTTACCCCATGTGAGTTCCTTTGTACAGCCTTTGTAGTACATGCTTTCGCGTGAACTGTTCCTTTATAAGCTATATTTTCATTGCATCTTTTCTGCAAATTGTGAAACATCGGAGTATTTGTGTGAGTGCCAATGGCTGAGTGCCACTAGCTTTCTTGGATAAGCTCCACTTGATGACAGTTCATGCAATAGGGCTGTTGGGTATGCAGGTTCTTGGTCTCTAGGTCCAGTATGCGAAAGCATTATCAGCATCTTAGCGGCTGTAGTCCAAGCTAAGACTAAGTTAGGAGGATATGGTTGTGTTCCTTGCTCCTGCGGTAATGTTGGTAATTCTGTTTGCTGTTATCTCCGTTCCTTATGTTGTATGCGGCAAGAAGGCGGAGGGTGAAGTTGTGAGTAGCGCTAAGGTTGCGGAGGCTGAAAAGGAAGAACCCGAGGAGAAACCCAAGGAAGTGCCTGATGAGTCCGACGAAAAAGAGGATGAAACAGACTGAGTAGCGGTGTCGTTAGCATCATCGCTTGAGTCCCAATACTACTGGCATCTGCAGAAGCTCGTCGTAAACGATGTAGATACAGGACAACGGTTGTCCGTTTATAGGACAGCTATTGCTTCTATTTCCAAACCGACATCCTTGGGGAGTCGCGCCACTTGGACTGCGGCTCTTGCAGGTGGACTTTCAGGGAACCACATCGCATACTCTTCGTTCATCTCACCGAAGTCGTTCATATCTCGCAAGAAGACTGTAACCTTCACAACTCTCTCCATTGAGAAGCCTGCCGATTCTATGACTGCCTTGACATTGCTGAGACACTGATGTGTTTGTTCTTTGATGGACCCTGTAAGGAGCTCGCCAGTTTTGGGATTAACAGGAATCTGCCCTGAACAGAATACAAGTGTATCAGTCTTGATCCCCTGTGAATAAGGGCCTATGGCCTTTGGAGCATTATCAGTTGCTATGACTTTTCGCGTCATGGTTGGTCGTTTTGATATGGTGTACAACTCCAGCATTAATCTAGTGGTCTGACGCAGAGAAGAAATCGGTGGATTATGGATGAATCTTACTTCTCCTCAATGGTATCAGTCGCTAGTCGCATTTGCAGAAAGAGGCCTGCTGCAAGAAGGACAAGTCCAATTGTGAATAGAGGATAGAAAAGGAGGTCTCCGAT
>CAYPUO010000491.1:0-3344 GCA_964413775.1 uncultured archaeon | reverse complement strand
CTACAAGAATACATTGACAACACACTGACTGTTTGAATCAGACTAGAAGTAGGGTTGAAACTGAGCAAGGCACCCAAGGAGGAAGAGCCAAAGACCCGTTTGAATCAGACTAGAAGTAGGGTTGAAACTATATAGGTTTGAATCAGACTAGAAGTAGGGTTGAAACGACATACACTAACGGAACGCGATTGTTCGTGGCTGAGTTTGAATCAGACTAGAAGTAGGGTTGAAACTGCATAAGGAGGCAGTGCCCGTATTCAGGCACATCCGTTTGAATCAGACTAGAAGTAGGGTTGAAACTTGTTGACCTCTTTCTCGTGCTACCAGAAGAGATACGTTTGAATCAGACTAGAAGTAGGGTTGAAACGAGGAAAATAATGAGGATGAGGATATAATTTGGGAAGTTTGAATCAGACTAGAAGTAGGGTTGAAACCTCGTCACTAGATAGTGACATATGTTTTCGTGCAAGGTTTGAATCAGACTAGAAGTAGGGTTGAAACAGACTGTGGGCTCATCTATAATGACGAGCCTCTTGAGTTTGAATCAGACTAGAAGTAGGGTTGAAACGTATTACTCTCTTCTGTTCTTCAAGGACCTCTTCCAATTTGAATCAGACTAGAAGTAGGGTTGAAACGAGGTCTCCGAGAATGCGTTCACCAGATTCCGCAGAGTTTGAATCAGACTAGAAGTAGGGTTGAAACTCTTACCACTCTATTGGGTCTTCGAAGTTCTGTGCCGTTTGAATCAGACTAGAAGTAGGGTTGAAACTCCTATCCTGCCAAGGTGGGCACCGATAGCAATACTAGCTAGAATAAGACCAGAACCGCTTCTGGGCGGACAGAGCTGTTAGTACTGTAGCAGATGTTTACTCGAGTTTTGAATAGGTAGATCGAAAGGGAGCCTATTCTAACCTTTACAGGTGACTCCTGCTCTCCCTAGGCAGGTCATAGCTGCCTTTAATAGGGAATGATATATACTAGATAATGAAGGGTCGTAGTTGAGAAGCATAGCTGAGGCGGGTTCGTGGGCTAGTTTTTCGTTACATGCCCTCAATTACGAAACTCCCCCCCTCCTACCACGATTTCCCACGAACCCGCCACCCCCTATCTCATGTTAGCGGTTTCAGCAGTAGTGAGCGTAGCAAGCTAACTGGGTAGTTTTCTACCCAATTCTATGGATGTTGATTGGCAGAATCTACATAGGCACTTCATATGCACAGACACGTATGATAGCAAGGGTTATCATGCATATCAATCTCAGACAGATTAGTAGTGAAGAACGAGAAACATGGATGAAACAAAAGCACATGATCAGTGAGAAAAGTCCGGATGAGATGAAAAGGCACTGTGGAATGGAAGGATATGATGACCTTTACATGGTTCATTCTTACACGTTCTGCCTGTAAAGAACACCTAGGTCTTTGGCGACTCCTAGAATGGCATCTATTTGTTGAAGCGCAAAGGTCAGCGCAACTCCACCGCGAAGAATCAGTCTTGACTGGAAGAATTCATCTCGTGTGGCCTCTTCAAGAATAGGTAAGAGAACTGAGAGTCTTTTTACTGGCTCGTGAGTATATTCCTGTACGAGAAAACTTCAGGGGCGATTGCCTCTGATTCTCTAGAATCCCTTCCAGGCTAGTACTCTGTTCTTCATCGGGATTATAGCGAAAGTGAAAATGCATTCTGACTGAAGGTTTCCTTTTGTTTCAGACGTGCCAGGCAGAAATGGGATAGGCACCGACCAGATTCTCCGATTCACAGGATTATGTCCTAGAGAGATAGTCGTTCAGATGACATTCGGAAACCAATATTCTCGGATAGAAGTCCATGCACTAGAATGTCTATTTATACGGACTCCATAGATTCCAACCATATGTCAATGGACTCCTCATGAGGACTCCAAGTTCCAGCATAGCTGTTCCAGTCTGCGATGAAACGTTCTAGCATCCAGCTGCCGTAGATTCGAGTATCAAGAACATACACATGAGGCCTTTCATCCACCGATGCTAGAGCCTTTGCAAGACGGACCGATCCTCCACCAGGGAGTTGAGTCCTTACCAGGACCATGTCGGTTTCATTGAAATCAATGAAGCTCTTTGGAAGTCTCGAAGAAATGGTAGTCACGATCTTGCTTGATTCTTCGGACGGACATACAATGACCAGATCATTGTTCAGTCCAATATTATGGATTTCGTAGAAATGCTTGATAACTCCCAGTTCCCTAAAGCGGCTAAGCCTGTCAGCGACATCAGATGTCCTTCGTTTGACAATGCTTCTGAGACTATTGATTGTAGTGTTTCCCTTTTGGAACTCTGTTAAGATCTGCGCATCAAGTCCGTCACACTGGCTCACTCGGTCAGGTGGATCCGGAGCAATGCCAGGGTACATCGGGGAAACGCCACTCTTCGACACGTACTCGACCTCCAACTGGAGCGCGGACCAATCAATGTCCCAGCCGCATATCTCACTATTGTAGTACATGAGGTTATAGAGCCGTGTTGATCTCACTCGTTCGTAGGCCATGGCGTCAATCCCATTTCTGGACGCCGTGCGTATCATCCGGTCAACGTGCCCCAAGTTCACTGGATTATCAGGCACGCAGAGGGTAACGAAAAAACCCCCCCTGCCAAATGGAATTGAGTGCATCGAGTAGATGAATGGACAGCTGGCTACCAGCGAATACGGCGCCACAAGAGCATCACGCCCCTGCATCAAGATCACTTGGAACGCCTTGATGCCCAGAGCTGGAAACGAGAGATACTCGAATTCTCTGAGCTGGGTCCTCTCTTTCATGCCAGCTATGGTCTTGCCAATCCAGTCAACACTCACATTTATTTTTGCGGAGAGTGACTCTCGTGTCGTGGTGGGGTCATTGAGAAAGAATTGTAGAATCTTTACCTCAAGTTCTGTCAGAGGATGATTGTATTCTCTCGCAAAATGAAACAGATAGTCCATCCACTCGCTCAGATCGATATGAATGCCTAGCCTAGTCAGTAATGTAAGGCGCTTGACAAGGATATTAAGCCCATGTTTGCCTGAGATCTTTCTCAGCATCTCAAAGATAGAGTATGCCCTGTATACCATTCCAGTTGGTAGTGTTCTCTCTGGGCTGTACTGTGCCCATGCCTTTTCCCAGAGGCCCACTTTCTCTGGGTCCAGGACCTGTAGCCCATACTCCGCAGCAATGTCAAACAGGAGATGTTCATCAATGGTTTTACGACGAATCATGCAGATGAGTGACTCTCGTGCAAGAACTGCTCGAAGAAGAGGCGCAGGAGTTTCCGAGATATCTGGAAGCAGGACAGACTTGCCAGACCTGTCATGCCAACGAACCACTTTACCCT
>CAYPUO010000490.1:0-3389 GCA_964413775.1 uncultured archaeon | reverse complement strand
AACACAGAGAGTGGGTTTGCAGGAGCCGGTAACTGCAACGCTTGAATAAGGACGGTTTCCAATCGATTGGCCCTCTTGGGTACTATACCACATAAGCATTTGAGCATCTAGGAGAACCGCGTGTAGCAAAATAAAGGTTCTTCTTTTACGTTATGTTCTAAATGGGGAAACGAGCTGCCAACAGGTAAATCGAGGTTGCATATTGTGTCCTTTTGAAATGGAAATGAGTTCATGAGTCTTCTAGAGCCACTCTGGCTAATTCTTGGCTAGATTCTTGAACAAGAATGTAGCATTCAGACTCCCGGAGGCCTTTTGCAGCCTTCTTGTTCAACATGCTGAACAGCGCCATGTTCTCTTTGACCATTTAACCACAAGACATTGACCCAAGTCGCCCATGACAGACCAAAATCCATAATCCTTCTTGATTCTCTGAAGTAAGACATCCAATATTACCTCATTGGATCCTAATGACTCTCCTCCTCTGCCTTCCGTTACAATAGTAAAACATTCTTGCTTGGAAGTGTCGCTTGAGCT
This sequence comes from uncultured archaeon, assembly GCA_964413775.1. Lineage (GTDB taxonomy): Archaea > Asgardarchaeota > Thorarchaeia > Thorarchaeales > Thorarchaeaceae > MP5-2226. The sequence goes on along the minus strand of CAYPUO010000490.1, from coordinate 2,855 downwards.
AAGTGCGTAGCTTTAGCGGGAATATGCTTCATACATCTTTATGCCTTCTTGAGTTGCATATTCCTTAAGATCCCTTCAACTATGGATTGTCGATGAGAACATAGGGCTTATCACGTGAACCATCGTAGAAATATGAGATGGTAATACCTGATGGCACCGGACCCGCAAAGAAGTTCAGCCACCAGCTGAAAGCGACGCCGTCAAGTCTTGTTTCCTGAAACTTGAAGTCGAAGGGTGGCGCTGGAGAATCTGGCAATGCTTCTTCCCAGTTGGTAAAATCGGCCATCGGTCCAAGGCATGTCCAGAAGGTGTTTGCAACTACGAATCTATTCCCGCCAGTAATTTGAGCAACCTCCCTGACAATCGACCAACTACTTCCCACTTCGCGTTCGATTTTGAAATAAATCACTCCGTTATTGAGAGTCATGGTGAATCTATATCTCGTGTTTGTATATAGAAACCCTCCATCATTGGTACATTTGAACTTGAGTTCGTTATTCAACCAATAGGTACTTGAGTATATTATGGAGCTATATCGATTTCCATGAGATTCCCTAGAGTTGAAACCAATCTGATCGTAGCTGCTGTTTTCATCCCAGCATGATATCCCTATGAAGTACCAGTTATCATCCTGCGGCACTTGCGGCGGCGTCTTGATGATTACTGATATTGATATCGCATAGTACAGATAGAAAAAGCCGCACACTGACCCTGCCCACCATCGGTCACTTGTACTAGGTGTTGTAACCCAGCTCTGATTCTCGATGGCGAATGATTCCGTAGAATTCATGTTTGACAGAACCGGTCGAGGCGGAATTGGTTGCAGAGTTTCCATTCTAGGTATTGGAAAAACGGCAATAGTACTACTGGCTAGGATTAGTGCGATTAGGATACATGCTTCCATTCTCAATAATATCAGATCCCCCTGATTCGTTGCGCTGCATTCATTACACGACCGTGAGCGACTTCAGCGCATCTCCCGACTACTACATGATTGTGCTAGTTGGCAAGCTCATTCCAAATGCTTCTGATAGATTTTAGCCTACGTTCTTGATGATATACCGGATAGATATACTACCTCTATTGGAAACGTAATAGAGCCCCCAACTAATAAATCATATAGAAATTTCAGTATTTAAGGCTTTATGCAAAAATCTGATGGGCTCCTTTTGCGTGCTCTTCCTAAATATGGAGTTCTTCAATCCGAAACTTGACAGTGCATTACAGTGCTGGTTTCTGAGCAGTATTTGCTGTTGTGATCGTTTTGTTCCTTAGTCTAGTAAGAGTAGTGAAAAAAGGCATAGAATCAACGTAGTAGCCCTGGCTCTCGATAATACTGGGACATTGGAAAGAGTAGGAACATTTGGTCATCTAAGAAGTGATGCTATTATCATCAGCTTTGCTGATTCTTTCCACTTCTTCTCTTCTGCGTTCAGCATGTTCCTTAATCCGCTCGGGATCGCTCTCTTTCTCCCTCTCCAACTCACGTACGATTTCTGGGGACAGGGCCGAAGTCCTCCTGGAGTCTCCTTTGCGGAGAAGCTTTCATCCAACTGCCACCACGGATGAGACTCCTAGCACACATCCAAGGGCTATTGTCAGCACTAGCAGGTTCAGTGGGACAACAACCCTGTCCTCGAATGAGGCTTCATGGTAGTAGTCTGTATCAGCCACTCGGATATGGATGACCTGGCCATCCTCAAACTCTGTGGTGAACCTGACATGCCCCTCTTCATCAGTCAGCCCCGTCATATGGGAAACAGTCTCATCGCCCTGATAGAGTCGGGTCTCCAAGTTTCCAACGGGAACGCCGTCATCATCAGTGACCTGCACGAGGACTGAGCTGTCAGTGACCGCGCTGCTCTCTATCGAGATGAGAAGGGTTTCCTTGCCTACAATGAGTTGTCCGGCAGCACCCTCAGGGGTCTCGAAGTACCTCGACTCAGATAGGAGAGCTCGTAGTTTGACCGTGTAGGTGTCAGGCTTGAGTTCAGGAGTCCAGAGGATATTCACGTACCCGGTGTTGTTCGTAGTCCCAGAGCCCATGCTCACCCAGCTGCCATCCCAGATCTCAAGGAAGACAGGTCTATCGGCCAGCGGTTCACCATCGTCAGTGGTCAGACGACCGACCACCACACCTTGGTCGCTGTAGGTGAAATTGCTCGCCATGACTATGTTCAAGACGGTCAGCTCTCGCTGCACATTCACATAGAAGTAGACCTCGCTCCCGGTGAAATAGGTTGACGACTCCGCATGAGCCTTGAAGTAGACAGTGCCCATCTTGTCGCAGGTCCAGTAGATGCTGCCGCTCCCGGTTGCGTTAGATACTGTCGTTCCTATCTCTGTCCATGTCTTGTTGTCGATCGACATAGAGAGCTGTATGTCAAACGACAGGTCTTCGTCACACGAGCCAGCATACAAGGGGCTGACTTGCATATTGAACGTGGTCATGTCTGAGTATCTCGGAGCTGGAACCTGAATGTCCAGTTGGAGCTCATGAAGGACTTCAAGGGGCAAGGTCAGAGTCGTATTCTCATAGATACCGTTACCATTAATGCAGACCACGAGATAGCACTGCGAGTCGTTCCGTGAGAGAATCCCATCCCCATCGAGGTCCCACGGCAGCGACCACTGGCCTTCGCCTGTTCCAGCATCCACTCTCCAAGAGCCCACGTAGTCCAGTGTTCCGAGATAACTGGACGACAGTGCCCACCAGGCTGAGAAGGTTACGTTCAGTGGGTAGTTCCTCACATAGGTGACTCCATCGTACTGCCCTTGGAAGTCGCTGTCATAGACCTTGGAGACCCTGATTGTCTCATCTGTCATTGGGAGCAGCGGACTCGGGCCACCGACCG
>CAYPUO010000489.1:0-3390 GCA_964413775.1 uncultured archaeon | reverse complement strand
GGTCTAGCTATAACGGGTGTTTTGGTCTTCGTGCCAAACTGGTTCGTCGATACGGCTACATATGCCGCAAATCCCGCCGCGAATGCTAGCATAGGATGGATGATCTTTGGGTACTACGTTTTGTGTATCTGTGCCTTCTAGTTCTTCTACGCGTTCCTATTAACGCCGTTTCAAGCTTGGATGCCAGAGATGACAACATAAGATTAACGCCCACTGGTATCAAGTCTACAAAACACATCAAACTGGATAGCAAATTGACTCGGTGTTGTTATTGGATTCGTCTCACCGGTGCTCTTCATTGCAGCCTCGCCAGGTCTGACATCAGTGGGTCTGATGATTGTGTTGCTCTTTGCTGCAATCACAGTTCTGTTCTATCTCCCGTCAATTGCAGTAATCCGCGAACCTGAAGGACTAGAGATTCCCAAGAGGAGTATGCGGGAGGAAACTATGACTGTCCTTCACAATGATGTCTATGTAAAGTGGTTCCTCGTCGTTGGATTTCTGTCATTCAGCTTCTCAGCAATTACGACTCAGATAGTAGGATATGCACAGTCCGTGTTGTTACTGAATTCCCTAGGTACCCTATTACCTCCGGCACTTGCCTTGCTTGCGTCAATCATGATTTTCCTCTACATTTGGATCAAGCTGATTAAGCGGGTTGGAAAGGGCAAGTCCATGTTTCTCTCGCTGTTGATTCTCGCTATAGAACTGTGTCTTACGCCATTCCTCGGCGACCTAATCGGTCCATTGTCTAATGTTGTGGTGGCAACTCTCTATTTTGTGCCTTTGGCTGCTACAATGGCGATCTACTATCTTATGAGCTACATTGTTCCTGCTGACATTGCACACGTTGACCTAATCACATCAGGTAAGGGCAGAGCTGGAATGTATGAAGGCTTCAAGAGTGTCCCACTCAATTTCTGCCAAGCAATAGCGGCCATACTGCTTGGATGGTTCATGGACTATTCAACGATTACCACAGGAAGCACGCTCCTAGGCTATCTCTGGTGGGGGCCCTTCTTTGCGCCATTCCTAGTTATTGCGGCGTTGATACTTAGGACTACCAACATAGACCCTGACTTTGACAGCCTGCGAGAGGAACGAGGCATGGCTGTGGATGGCTAGAGTGGTGCACAGCTGGAGCGAGGAATGATCGAGGGTGGAGGATCGCTAATATGCGGTCTTCTGCTCTTGTGATTAGATTTCATCTCTATCCTTCAGATGCTTTTCCACAAGAAAGTTCGCCATCGCTTGAAAGGCTTCTTGGACTCCTTCGCCTGTCTTGGCTGACGTTTCGAAGTACTTCGCACCAATCCGGGCGGCATACTCCTGGCCCTCAGCAGGTTGCACCCCTGAGTCATGAGTCCTTTGGTCGATTTGATTTGCAAGGAGAAAGAGGTCACAAGAGGGAACAACTTCCTTGAGTCGTCCAATCCAGTCTTCGAGACGGTACATCGTGAATTCTCTGGCTGCATCAAAGACTGCCACAGCAAGCCTAGAACCCCTATAATAGTCAGTAACCACTTCGCGAAACCTCGGCTGCCCTCCCAGGTCCCACAGCAACAGAGTAATCTCGCTATCGCCAACTATGACTTTCTTTGTGGCGAGATTGACTCCAATAGTCATCTTCATGCTATCATCGAATCGGTCCTCTGTATATCTAACAACGATGCTCGTCTTCCCAACTCCACCTTCACCTAGTAGGATGACCTTGAAGACCTTCGAATGTGAGCTCACTAGGGGTCCCTCGCGCTGATTAGCACCGGTCTTTATGAACTTTTTTTGGGAGATTGGAGAAGCATATTCAATCTCACACCATCTGGATTTCAGCAGGGTCATGCAATATGACAGGTCTGTGTTTTATTCGCTGAAATGGCTATTCATCCCGATCGATGTGGAATCCATGTTCCTCCAGGATTTTGGACAATGAATGCTCTGTCCATCGCCCCTGACACATCTTGCGAGAAATGTGCTCTGACCATGAATAACGGTCATAGTCAATTGTATCCTCCTTCGTCTGGAGAGGGATCTTCGCGTTGCTTCTAATGTAGTAGCCTTGAGCCAAGTAACCGTCGTCCATCTTTTTCATGCAGGCTTCAATATCCTGCACAGTGTGGTGTCGATAGCGGTCCTCAAAGGCGGTCATCTCGATTGGGAACCTCGGGCGCACTTCTGTTTCTTCCGATGGGTCAGGATATCCAAGGCTCATGCCAACCACAGGAAACACTCTCTTTGGCACATCGAAGGCTCTTACTATCCTATCTGCGCGGGTTGGCGCGACTCCTAAGAGGACCGAACCAAGTCCCATTGCCTCTGCAGCGAGGGTCAGGTTCTGAGCAAAGAGAGAAACATCTTGGATTCCCAGCCAGAGAGTCATCATGTCGTCATAGTCATAACTATGTCCTCGGGCTTCGATTATCTTCTCCATTCTGCAGAGATCGACAAAGAAGATGAGCAAGACCGCAGCTGATGAATATGCCCCAATTCGAAGTTCCGCCATTTTCCGTTTGTCGCGAGTATATGTCAGTGAACAGAGCTGTGCCGCAAATGCTGCTCGTGAACCAGCATGAAGGAGTCTTTCCAGGACCTCGTCAGTTACAGTCCTATTCAGGAACTTTCTGACTGATCTCCTCTCATTAATCACTTCGAAAATGTTGCTCTTAACTCTGGGATATTTCATATTGTTTAGATACCACTGTGGGTATCTGAGTCTTTCTAGCTAGCGAGAACATGTCATCGTGCTTGCGGGAGTCTGAACTGACTTCGATATATGCTGCTCCGATAGCACGCCTTGATGCACTTCCCACAAATGTCCTTCTCAATGCCCTTTGACATCAAGAAGACGATGTATCTCCTACAGTTCTCTCGATAGTCCTTGAGTACACCTTGGTGTTTAATGAAAGTGCATGCATCCTCGCAGGCGGTACAGTTTCCACATTTCGACACCATTCGTGAGCCATGTTTCAATGGCACTGAAAGGATAACCGATGCGAACCTAATGGCACAGCTGTATTTCTCGTGGATAATCAGTTGATTCTTCCCGCGCCACCCAATGCCTGCATGCTCTGCAATGGCGCGATGAGAAATCACCATCCCAAAGTAGTCATGGACATGGTGAACATCACCGATTATGCCGCCAATGGTTGCAGTGAGTGGAATTCCACCATACCTTTCTGCGATTGAGCGGGACATCTCGTTCAATACTTGGTTGATTCTGTCGTATTCAAGGGCATACTGGTTCCAGAGGCTGTAATCTGGGTGCTGACCGGTTCGACTGTCAATGTAGTCAATGACAGGATCTCTGTAAGGTATGGCAATTGAAACAATTGATCCAGTGTCGTAATACTCCTGAACTCGGTTGCCAGTCAACTCTCGCAGTTTGTGCTGCTG
>CAYPUO010000488.1:0-3390 GCA_964413775.1 uncultured archaeon | reverse complement strand
CCTTTGATGAGTGTCAAGGCTTGTCTAGGTTCTCACAAGCTGTTACAAACCCTTCCTGATTGCGTTCTGGCTTTCCTGAGTTGTTCCAGTAAACAGGCCGGGCTATGCAATATAGAATGCCCAGACATACAACATCATGATGAGGAGAGCAGCCACAGCACACACAAGCAATTGCCACCGGTGTACAACCGTCGTCGACTTATCGACACGGGTATACTTGAACCGATTGAAGACTAGATACGATACAGGCAGTGTAACGATTGCAGCGAGAATCTGGTCAGCGATCCAGTGCTGGCGGACGAACAACGTAGATACTATGACCGCGATAGCAATAGGCCATGACAGGTACCCGTACTTCTTCTTGGCTCTCCACAGAGCATAGGCTGTGAGTAGAGATGTAGAGCCATGAAGGCTCGGGAAGCAGTTGACCTGCACATCATGTGCATACAGCGACTGGACCTGTAGTGAGAAGAAGTCGTTACCGGCTACAAGTCGGTCAGGCCCAAGCACAGGAAAGACAAGGTAGACCAGATAGGCTATAACATTGATAATCACAAAAGCCAGGACGAGGGCATTACGGTACTCTCTATCAACAAAAGCGAAATAGGCGTAGCTGAAGAAGATGAATGAGTAGAAGACGTACCAGTAGATCACGATGAATTCAGGCACAAGGGGGATAGCTAGGTCAAGCGGAGTTGCAAGTTGTACTGGAGTATGTAGCTGAACTGACAACTCAGCCACATAGTCATAGAGCTCATTAACTCCAAATATGATCAGGATAGCTATAATCCCGTATAGGACCCAGCTGTACTCTTTAATCTTTGAAGCATTCATACTCCACTACTGGAGAGAATCAGGCTAAAATGCCTTTTCTCTGCTTCAAAGCTCACATACCAACCTAAGAGAACCGTGAATATCACCGGTCACATTTGTTTCCGGAGGTGGCATACGTATATTCCACGCGTGCCACATCTGATAGCCCGTTCATGTGAAAGCCTTTCCTAGAATGGCAGGAAATGGAACGAGAGGTTGAGTAGAATGACTGCGTATGCAAGGGCAATGATTCCAGACAGCGTAAGCCATGCACGCGTCTGTCCCGGAGGCAGTGTCTTCATCATCTCTTCAGCTACGACCACATGACCCTTCTTCTTCTTCTCTTTCATCTCAGGGATTGCAAATGGCAGATGAATGCGGTAGGTCCCCTCAAGTCTCCCGTAGATCTGATCTCCTGTCAGACCCTCGATTAGCCATCTTGCCGGTGCCATCATTCCGCTTTTCATTGTACCCTTCTTCCTGTCACCGCTTCCTTTCCAGACTGGGAACAGGTCAAGGAAGAAGTGACTGGCATTTGTGACGAGGAAAACAGAGACCAGGTATGTCACCAACTTCAGGCCAAAGAGATTGCCATAGAAATAGGCGAGCACGAAGAGGACAGTAGCCATTATGGCAGAGTGAGTAAACCAGTCTCGATGGTGGAACACCCTATCAGCCACTTGATCTATATCAGGCACCTCGGACCCCAATGCTGCAAGCAGTCCCAGAGTCACTAAGAGGAAGTCCCGAGGAAACTCGAATGAAGTGTACCAGAAGTACGCTATGCTAAAGACAATATAAAAGAAAAAGCCAAACCATAGATGCCATGTTCTGCATGCCATAGTATCTCGACCACATCTCTCTCGGTCCGCCATTGTGAGATGGAGGACTCTAGGCAGCGTATGACTCACCTACCTATAAAGTGCTCTAATCCAATGGCTGTTCTATCTCTCGATGAAATGCAAGAATAGAGTCGAATAAGTGGGTAATAGTGTGTCATGGGAGGAATGACAGCAAGAACCAGAGATGGAAATTTAATATCGCCATTCACTCTTTGGTGATGACACTTTTGTAGGTGAAAAGCGTTGGTGATAACAAAATCCGAAAACGAAATCCTGTTAGCACTGGAAGGAAGTAGCCCGGAAAGCCCTAAGGAACTGTGGGAACTGGTCTACGAGATTGACTATCGTCAACGGGAAATACCCAGCTATGATGAGATTCTGACCGTTATAGAAACCATGATAGAAAATGGGGACATCAAAGAAACCAAAAAACTACGATATTTCAAAACTCAAGAGAACAAGACGAAAGGACCATTTACAAGGTTTTCCGAATCGGAGTATCTCGATGCCGTGGAAAAATATCGAGAGTGGGTTGCTGAGGAATGGGAACGAGCAGACGACATACCGATGGAAAGGATAATTGTCATCGAATTGAGCAGTAAAGACCTAGAAAACGAGGAGCTCTTTACAGAATTTAGCAGTTACTTGGCTGATTCTATTGTTCAAGAATTAATAGGAATTCCAATTGGAATAAGGCACTTCAAGAGTAATCGAGCTATTGAGATAACAAGTGTAGAGAATGTTGATGCGAATCAAGTATACGAGTATGTTCTACCTCTTATAGATGATATCGTGAAGAAACATGGAGGAACAATTAAAGTCACGGTCGGAAGAAAAGGCACATCTAAGAGCGTCTACGTCCTCCAAGATTAGACAGCTCAACTGAAGCAGAGAGATTTCATTCGATATTCATCATTGCTGCTTGAACTCAATATCAGGGTATGTCCACCCTACTACCTGTAGTCGCCCATGCACTTGGTAAATAGCCTGCTCGAACATGGCTAGGCGGATTTTACTAGACCATGGGAGCTCAGCATTCTGTTGAGTGATACAAGGACCACAAGTAGAAGGATTGAATCGCCAAGGATTGCAATGAATACCCAAGTCAGACCGATAGCAAAGAATGGCTGATAGAAAATCGGGATGAGTGCATCACCAAGGAAGTAAGCAAATGTGACAATACCTGCAAGCACCCCACGATGCTCAGGAGACATCACTTGGCTGTATGTTATCATCATTGGAAATAGAAGCCCTCCTGCCCATGCTGCTGCCACAAGGCCCACCAAAATAAGCACGACTGGTGATGCAGTAGTAATATCACCTACCATGATGAAGGCAGCGAGTCCTGCAAAGAGGACAAGAAATGCAAAGCCGGTAGGGACACCATAGCCGTATTTCTTAATCAACACTCCAATCAAGGAACCTGCGACCGCTCCTGATATGCCACCTGCTAGCAGCAGAAAACCGATTGTGCTCTCATTGAATACACCGGTCAGGCCTCGTGACGCCCATATGAGGACTCCTAGATAGGAGAGGGATAGCAAGAAGGTTGCTACCAGAATCATAAGGACCGAACGTTTCTTGAGTTCAAAGCGCATGTTCTTGACGAGAATTCGTAGACCTGAGTTAGCATGCATGACTCTTGCAGGCCGCTTCACCACTAATAGAGCAAGAGAGCTCAGGGCAACAATCACCAAGAACATCAGATAATATGACTGCCAACCAAGTATTACCA
>CAYPUO010000487.1:0-3395 GCA_964413775.1 uncultured archaeon | reverse complement strand
TAAGCATGTCGGAGAGGCCAATGCCCTTTTCTGTGGAATGGTTTTTTAATGAGTAATAATCCCAATTCTCGGGTTGGCACCAAATGGGTACTGCTGAGAAGGAATACCACATCGACATTGCTCGGGGAGAGATACCTCCACTGGTTCTGCTTCCCGGAGACCCAATGAGATCAAAGAGAATCGCGGAGCAGTTCTTCGAAACTCCCGAGGAAGTTGCCCACAAACGTGAATACTGGAGCTTCAAGGGTACCTATAAAGGAGTCCCAGTTGCAGTCTGTTCCACTGGGATCGGATGCCCTTCGGCTGCGATTGCCATTGAAGAACTCATTAGAGTTGGATGTCACACTTTCATCCGCGTTGGAACAGCAGGAGCGGTTGATGCCTCTCTTAATGCGGGCGATATTGTAATATTCTCAGCATCGGTCAGAGATGAAGGGACATCAAGAGCCTACGTCCCAATAGAATACCCTGCTGTATCGGATATGGGTCTGCTTCAAGAACTGACAGAAGCCGCTGAGAGAAGCGGAGCAAAGTACCGAGTGGGAATCGGACACAGCAAAGACTCATTCTACAGCGAGTTTCCAGATTTGGTAGCTGATTCGAGTGGAATGAAAGCGAAGTGGGCAACCTATAGAAAATCGGGAGTCATTGCAACAGAGATGGAAAGCGCCGCTCTGTTCGTCATTGGACAAATGAGGGGGGTTAGGGTTGGTACTGCCTGTGTCATTGTAGGAGAGCCAATTGAAAACGAAGCGAAAATCAAGGACAAGCCCGAAATCAACAACCTCATCACAATTGCGCTCAATGCCATGATATCGCTCAAGGAATAGACAGGCTACTCAATCCCACCGAACCAGATCTTCTTCTCTACAGAGAGGTGGATATCCTGAGCCATTTTCGGGTCGATGCTTGCTATGGTGGCCAGTGAATCAGGGCTTGTGGAAATCAAGTCTGTGACAGTCGCAATTCCTGATGTTACAATGGCCTCAATGATTGTTGGCGGCACTGAGAGTTGGGCCAGCAATGCCCGAAGCTCACCCATGCTGGAAGAATCAGCAACCGGAGGCTTGATGTCTGGCATCTCCGAGTCTATCGGTTCAGCAGGTTTCTCTTTCAACGTAGTAGTCTTACGAGGGGCCTTTGCTGGCACGGTCTTATAGATAAGAGAGGGGCGGAGAAGGTACAGACCTGCAACGAGCATGGCAATTAGCAATGGATTCAGGATCACCGGATTAATGTTCATACCTGTTAGTTGAAAATTCTCGTTAAAGTAGGGGACTGCGCTCCTTACGCCTGTAGTGAGCGTTTCGGAAATGGGCGTACCTGTTATTTCACTCGTGAAAAAGAACCAGAAAGGTGTGAAGAAAAACAGACCACCCGCTTCAAAGAAGAGAATCTCTTTGAATTCTGAACGAAATTTCGCAAACGCAACAAGGAGTGGTACAATGGTTAATGCCACGCAGACATAGAACCAGGTGATATATTGTCCCCACAGTGAGGCCAGCACGGTCGAGTCACTAACTCCGACACCCTGCCACCTAATGAATGCAGTACCCAGAAAAATGAATCCGGAGAGAATAAAGCTGCACAGCACACCTCGCGCGTATCTCAACTCTTCAGTTCACCCCTAGCGAATCTGTAGATGTAAGTGTTCATGCTGGCTTAAAGGTATTTTCGAGATAGCCTAGGCGGGGGATTTATTTGTAGTGCGAGTCTAGCTCATCGAAGGTCATTACGTTGAGGGTTGCTATAATATTGGGAACTCGCCCCGAAATAGTGAAGATGGCTCCGGTTGTTCATGAGTGCGAGAGGAGAAGCATTGACTATTTCTTGCTGCACACGGGTCAGCACTTCTCAGATGGCATGAGCAAGTCCTTCTTCCGTGACCTAGGGTTAAGGGAACCCAACAAGAATCTGCATATTGGTTCAGGTACCCATGCTGAACAGACCGCCAAAGCATTGATTGGCATTGAAAAAGAACTTGTGAACTATAAACCTGACGTTGTCCTAGTTGAAGGAGATACCAATGCAGTCCTGTCTGCAGCAATAGCAGCTGTCAAGCTGAATATTCCTGTTGGACATGTTGAAGCGGGACTCAGAAGCTATGACTACAGAATGCCTGAGGAGCACAACAGGAGGCTAACAGACCACGCTTCGAGCTTTCTGTTTGCCCCCACCGCAACCTCAGCGAATACTCTGAGAGAAGAACATGTCTGGGGGAAAATCTTCGTCACTGGGAATACAGTAATCGACGCGCTCGAAGCACTTGTGGACAAGGCAGAGAGGCGGGCCCAGGCTATGGATCTTCCTGCCCAGTATGCGCTCCTAACACTCCACAGGGCAGAGAACGTTGACAATCCTGTAGTGTTATCAGGGATTGTCAAGGGGATACTCTCGCTTGGAGAGAATATTGTGTTTCCAGCCCATCCGAGAACGCTGGAACGCCTGAAGCAGTTTGGCCTTCTGGACAACGTAGTTGCAAGCTCATCAGTGGAGCTGATAGACCCTGTGGGCTATCTGGACTTCCTTGGACTGATTGCTCAGGCAGAGTACATCCTGACCGACTCAGGCGGAATCCAAGAAGAGGTCACGGCTCCGTCCGTAAATAAGCGCGCTTTCGTCCTACGAACCTCAACAGAGAGGCCTGAGGCCGTGGAATCGGGTCATGTGGTTGTTGTAGGCGTGGACCCTGAGAGATTTCCAAGAGTCATACAATCTGAAGAGAAGACTATGCAACCAAACTCCAAGTCACCGTATGGTGACGGCAATGCAGCCAGAAAAATCATTGAAATCCTCGCAAATGAACTCGCATCGCACTGACGGCCCAAAAACGCCCTCAGATGCCATGAAATTGGCTTTCAGCGAAGCCTTATAAGGATGTATAGAAGACACAATACAAGCTATTCGTTTCTGGAGGACGTTACGAAATGAGCTACATAGTAAAGAAAGCAATTCAAGACTACGCGAAGAAGAAGCATGTACAGGTTGGCGGCGATTTTTATGGCGCAGTAGACAAGAAAATCGAAACACTTCTCGATCATGCTGTCAAGCGCTGTGGAGATAACAAGCGTAAGACACTGAAAGCCTACGACCTATAGAATGAATTTCAAAGTAGACCTTATGTAGAATGGAATCTGGAAGTCTAGCAAGACTTCCGGGTTCGTCTTATTTTTTCCATAACGTCACTCTTATCAGCAGTTGACATTTGGACTATAATCCCCCAGAGGTCTACATATTGAAGAAAGTCTGTCTCACTAATGATGATGGCCCTCATAGTCAGGGAATGCTAGAACTTGCTAAGTCGCTGGCTGAATTTACAGAACTATCTGTTGTGGTCCCGGAGGGGCAAAGGAGCGCGACAGGAAAGTCGCTCACGTTGAACAGACCCCTCAGAG
>CAYPUO010000486.1:0-3397 GCA_964413775.1 uncultured archaeon | reverse complement strand
GATTAAACGCAAGCGCGATAACAAGGAATTCACAGTTTAATCCGCACCCTGAAAAGCCGACCAAATCCTCCTCTAGCCGAGGATGTTTCGTTCCATTCACTGAAATTCTTTGCTCCATCTCTCTGCTCCCACAACGAAAGTGCGACAGAAATTCTGCAATCTATGAATATTAAGGATTCGGAACTCTTACTCACGGAATGCGTAGGAATCCGCTGAATAGCTGTAACAGTCAGTTTCAGTATTGATGCATGACGAGGGTTTGAGCTGGGCCTATTGAAACACGCCGTATGAAAAGACCATCGAAAAAAAGATCTCTATGGAGTTTTTTAGATATCCTGATGAAACGTTCGCAGGATTTCTCTTGAAAATGACTGCAACGGAGAGAACAAGAAATCTCTCAACACGAGCCTATCAGTTATGGTCCCCACAGTGGACTATTCGCACAAACCCACGGCTTTCCGACATTCAAAGACTATGAACTGCGTCCACCGATCAGCATCGAATGCCAGAAAGGCAGGATGTTCCTGTATCTGCTCAATGGTAGGTCTAGGCTCAAGTATCTGAGATATTACGAAGCTCGCCTCCCTGAGTGCTCTACTGTACTCCTCAAGAGTCCTATCGATTTGCCAAACTCTGTGTCCATCCCATTCTAAGAGGGTTCCACCAGAGTCATAGTAACGCTCAAGCATCTTCAGATATCTCTCTTCGTTCCTCGGGGAATCAGATGGCAACCGGGGGTCAAATGCCCTCAACCCTCCAAACACTGGATGCGTATTTGACCATATGAACCGTCCATCATCCTTGAGCACTCTAGAAATCTCAATGAACGCTTGTTGGAAATTCACAACATCAACCATAACAACATTCGATACAACAATGTCAAACATGCCCGATTCGAAATCGCTGAGGTCATCTAGAGATGCCTGTTGGAACCTGGTCCCCAGCTTCAACTCGGATTCTCGCTGATTAGCGTAATCAATGAAGGACCGAGTGAAATCAACACCAACCACATGGGCGCCCATTCTGCTGAGTTTTCGGGACAAATATCCGTTCCCACAGCCAGCATCAAGGATGTGCAGACCTTCGATGCTACCTATCAGATTCATCAGTGCAGGGTCGATGACTAGCCGTCGATTGAGGTCCCCGCTATCGAATTCAGATTTATCAGTAATCTCAAGCCAATGCTTACTGAACCTCTCCCAGGCCTCTTGAGTGTCAGATTGGTCCATTTCAGCCTCGGGCACAGCACTTTTTACCGGAACGAAAGTGGAGAGCTCCTTACGAAGCTCTGTAACCCTGTTTTCCAGTCGTAGGGACTCCTCAAGAGCTGTTTTCTGACCAGAGCGAGTGGCCCTCGGAGACCATGATGGGAGCCATGGTGAAGATACATCTAATCCAGACGCCACATCATGACATCCGACTTGCCACGGATGGGTTCCGCAGAATTCTGAGTAGAGCAGGTCATAGTGTGTGTCGTTGCACGCTTCACAGAAGAACTCGTATGCGTATGTCCTATCCCAAAACCTCACTGGTTTGAGCCTTGGCTCATTGCAGTGGCCGCACACAAGATCGTGTGTCGTCGGACACCAATAGAACCAACTAAAATGGTATGGCTTGCCACAGCGAGAACATGTGAATCTTGCGTGCCATGCGCAGCGATAGACATAGCCTTCGTGGGTATACACTCCATCGCGGACTGGGTAATCATCCTGTTGTTCAGTCCTGCTGATTCGTTTGCAGTAGTAACAAGGCTGTTTTTCTGCGGCCTCAAAGAAGTGCATACTAGCTCCGCCACAGATGTACCTAATCAGTATTCCTGATTCTTTAATTCTGCATGTTGATGAAGAGAAAATTAGTTATGGCATTACACCCTCACCCTTGTCCTTGATGATAGATAGTATCGAATTACTGATTCTTGAGGCAAAGAGTGCAGCCCTGAAGGGGAATCAAAACAGGGCCCGAGCACTCTTCAGGAAGGTCCTCAAGCTCGAACCCGAGAATCTTGATGCTCTCGTATCATTTGGTGTGCTGCTAAACTCATCGAAGAAGTCTGCCAGTCAAGGAGCCCGTTTACTGGCAAAAGCTGTGAAGCTGGACCCATCCAATGGAATTGCGTGGGCGTATCTAGGCGAGTCGCTTATCACACTTGAGCGGTATGACAAGGCCGAAGAGTGCATAAGAAAGGCAATCACAATCGATCCTCGAAATGCGAGGAATTGGCACAGGCTGGCAAATGTACTTGAAAAGACTGACCGAATCGAAGATGCAGTTGATATGATAATGAAGTCGCTGGATATCGATGACACAGATGAAACTACCTGGATATCGTTGGGTCGGCTATATATGGCACAGAAGAAGTACGATAACGCGCAGCAGGCATACGAACATGCGCTCAATCTCGACCCTCAAAACCAGAACATCAAGTCAGCCCTGCAACACCTAGAAAATCTCAAAGGCATTTGATGGACCGAAAGCACTTATCTTGGGCCGAGAAGAATGAAACTGGGAGATGTTGATTGGTCGACAGGTTCGTAGAGATAAGTCAGTACGAGTTTGAGAATGCTCTGAAGAAGTTCAAGCCACAGAGGATTCGGCCTACGGGAGTATTTGAGGCAGTCTACAAGATATTTCTTCAGAATGGCCTCTCGATATGGGTTTATTCAACAATCAGGAGAGATACCGGGGTCTCTCGAGAGAAGGGCAGTGATGCAATCCGAGTTGTCATGATGTATCGGGATAACAGGATTATCGAAACGGCGCCCAAGACTCTGCGTACCGTCAACTGGGATGAGATCCTCATCAGCAAGATTGAGGATATGATTGACATGAGCACTGACTACTTGGATCCAAGTGGCCACCCTCTCCTTAAGAAAAAGAAGAAGGATGGAAAAGGAGTATTCTACGGATCCGCGCTGTATCCCGACTGCAAGTACATCTACAAGGGAGAAACACCTCTTTCGAAGCTCTATGAGGATCAGAGCTAAACGAAAATGCGAAACTAGCCCGAGAAACGACAGCTACCGTGCTGCTCGTCTTTTTCGATAGGATAGAGTATTTCGGACAGTGCTCAGAACAATAATTAGTAGAAAGGCAGCCGAGGGAACCGCAGCCGAAATGTTGTTTTGGTAGATGGTGCCCGGGTTCGGGTCAGGATATGGAATGGCGAATCGTGATTCAGCCAGTCTAGCATCGTCAAGTAGCTGATATATGATTGGAATAGCAAGACGACTGTGAAAAGCGACCAAATCACTATCAACACATACGAGCCACACATGTACCCTCTTTTCCTCTCATTTCTGAATACAAGAAACTGAAAGAATAGCGATGCTATTCCAGTCAGCATGATAAACGGATACAGGGCAAGAAGCATGCACGAATCCCTACCAATAATGTAAAT
>CAYPUO010000485.1:0-3400 GCA_964413775.1 uncultured archaeon | reverse complement strand
GGTCGACTCTTCGTCGAACTGGAATGGTTCCATCTGCCACCAACCATGCGACCTGACTGTTGAGTAGAGTGAGAAGGGCTGTTTGGCATGAAGTGTGAATCTCATTAGTAAACCTCGCCAAGATAGTAGTCCAACAATGTACTAGCATCTTTTTTAGAGTTATCAACAGGTATCTAGACTCAACGAATGTGGAGTGTAAAGCAATAAGGATGAAAATAGGTTCGATTGTTATCCACTGTTATGAGTTTGACAAGATGCTTACATTCTGGCAGGACGCGCTTCACTATGTCCCTCGCGAACCTGCGAAAGGTGGCTGGGTGGTCCTTCATGACCCTGAGGGAAGAGGACCCAACATATCTCTTGATAAGGCTCCAGAAAAGCGCACAGGAAAAAGGAGCTGGCTGCATCTTGACCTCTATACCGAAAATCAGGAGGGTGAAGTCGAGCGGCTGGTCAAGCTTGGGGCAATGCGTTATCCATGGAGGTACCCAGAGGACCACGACTATATTGTGCTGGAGGATCCTGACGGGAATCTCTTCTGCGTGGTCCAAGTCGACAGGGAAAACTGAATCTCAGCGGAGGACAATGGTGTGATTTCTCTCCGAGTCATTTCCAGAGTAACATAGTAGACGAGAAACATGACATAAAGCGGTTGGAGTCACAAAATCGAAGAAATAACAGAAGCATTTGAAATGGCAACCGATAAATTTACAGTCGGTCGGTTTCCTTTGGATGCACTTTTGAGATGTAGACCTTTCCACTTTTCCTATGGACCTTTAATCCTTCAGATGGTTTATGGTACTTTTCTCTAACTCTATGATACAGTGACTCATATTTAATATCCGGATCCTCAATTTCAATAGCTTGTCCAACTTTTAACGTACTCAACGCTTCAAGTAATTCCCTAGACGGCTTCCACTTTCCACGTCCCCATTCCGGAACGTCTTCCTCCTTCAATACTCTAATCTTCATACTTTTACATACCTATTAGTATAAAATAAACCTTTCCAATCATATATTCTCTTTTACAACTTTATATACCAAAAACATAACTATCTTACGAGTTCAAAAGTCTGCTTCTGGACAAGAAGGGGAGTGAACTCCGCTGACTGAAACAGGTCAGAAGTTTATTAGTCAAAGGCGATAAAAGCATGCCTCGGTCAAAAGGTGTCACAATCTCTGTTAAGGTCCCTATCAACTGGGATGCGATGTCCCAGTGCGGGAAACAGCGATTGAGGCAAATCTCCGGCCGAGATACGAGAGTCATTCGTGCGTTTATTGGAATAATCGAGCATCATGAAGACGAGTTGCTAAAAGGGCGCGATAAGAAAAGAATTGATGATGGCAAGGTTGATCAGCTTACCATCACAGCTATCAAAGTAGCATCGAAGTACCCACAGCGCCTTGTAGTGCCCCACGATTTCAAGGCCCGATTTCCCAGGATGGCTTCAAGTGAGCTAATAGAGTGTCGAAAAACAGCTATTTCCCTATACGAGAGCTACTTAGCTCTGCGAAAGATATGGGGGAAGCGAGCTTCACGTCCACTTCAGAATAGTAATGTTGGTATTCCAAGATGGATATTCGTCCAACGATTCAAACTCTTTGAGAAACCAACTTCCGTCAGTCGCTGGTGGATATCTCTTGTTGATTCACTAGATTCGCGTGCCAACGGGTTAACGATTCACAATCGACTGCCTATTCCGTTAAAGATGTCATCATTCCATGAAAGACAGGTCTCTCGTGGACAAGTGAAGGCGCTGCAAATCTTTCGGGACAATAAGAGCAAGTGGTGGGCAACTCTAGCTGTGCGCCTTCCTGAACTGGAAATGGAAGACTATGGCTTACCACCAGCGGTCCTTGGAATTGACCTAGGAATCAAGAAGGCTGCTTGTGTGACCCTAGTTACTCCTGAGAAGGTCCGAGAAACCAGATTCTTTGTCCAGAAAGACAAGGCTAGCCTCTTGGCCAAATACGACCTACAAGTTGCCAATCTTCAACGAGAACTCCATCTGAGGATTAATGATAATCGATTTAGTGACAACTTGTCAGCTAAGCTTCGAGAGATGAAGAACAAGAGAGAGAACATCGCTCTTGAATACGATAGGGTTCTCTGTAGACAACTGCTCAACTACGTCGATATTCTGTCCAAGAAGTACACACTCTATGTGGCGATTGGCAGACTGAAGAATATCAGGGAGCGAGCACGACGAGGTAACGGGAAAGGCCGTGCGTTCCGTAAGATGATAAACTCATGGTCTTTCCGAAGGATTACGAATAGTTTCAAGCACCAACTTGCACAAGTAGGGTGGTCTGTAGACGGTAAGAACTCTCGTTTTCAAGTCGTATCTGAAGCATGGACTTCGATTATCTGTTGGAAGTGTGGTTCTAGAGGACGACGCCCCAGACAGAGTCTCTTTTGCTGTCCATCTTGCAAGCATCAGACCAATGCTGACAGAAATGGGTCTATCAACATCGCCGCACGTCTTATCATGCTCACGGAATCACTTCATTCTGTGAAGGGAATAGGCAAGTGGGCTAGTGCTATTGCAGCAGCAAAAACACGAAGCGCACGACCGAAATCTCGACGGGAATATCATTCCCGAAGAACTTCCCAACTCCGCAAAGGGGGTCAAATGTCAGGCTCTGCGGAGTCCGCGGTTAGTCACCATATCCAGTTGGATCTTCTCAGTTTTGGCGACAAAGCTGGGATGGGTGACAATGACCTTGCCGTGGCAAGAACTGTGGAAAGTCTCACTGCGGTCAGTAATGACACGCTGACATCCAAGCAGGAGAAAGAAGCTCGGACTATAGGAGGGACACCGTTTCAATGACTATAGACAAAGCCTCTGTCATGCTCTTGGTGACGCTTGAGCCCAGTGGTGACATCAGACAGAGAAAGGGTGGAACACAGAAGTTTCATGCAATAGAGTTCACTCACTCCTATTGTATCAGATAACAGGTCAGGAGCTACGTCCCGTGTTTTTGCAGTTCGGCGTGTTTCCTTTTTCTATTTCGTAAGAGTAATTACAGAGCAATCCTTTTAACGGAATTTGGATGGAAGCCAAATTCAGCGGAGCGTAGCTCAATCTGGCAGTCTAATGCTCATCAGAGCGTTAGGCCATAAGCAATGGACTGTAGAGGATTGCTAGCTTCGGTGGTATCCACAGTGATCCATCGGTTGCCGGTTCAAATCCGGCCGCTCCGACCACTTCTTCTGATTATGTGAGAGAGCTACATTGAAAGGCCAGAGTATCATCTCTCTTAGTGGGTGGTTTTTCAATTGGGAATTCTGGCAACGGCACACTACGGGTCTCATCAAATTGTTGTTGTTGAATACTCGAATTGGTCTGGAGCTGTAACTGTGAAATACGATGGAAGGAAGATGTCGCAGAAGAGGGGG
>CAYPUO010000484.1:0-3406 GCA_964413775.1 uncultured archaeon | reverse complement strand
CCTTGGCACAGGGTATCGTAACACTAACAACATCACGCGGCAAGAACTACCTTACCATCAAGAAGGCCACTGGCATCGAAATGCCCGTCAATCCCATTGAGTATGTACCTATAATGCAAGGAACAGATAGGACTAAGTGGCAAATTGAACTCAACTGGTGATTAGTCGAATTCAATACGTACCTGCTGCTTCGATTTTTCTCTGTCGGACTTCTCTCCGCCCAGCCGTTTCTCGAATATATCCATGACCTTCTCAAGAGAATCCTCATCAAGATCTTCATCATCGACTGATATTGGATTGATGTATTTCCTAACAATCTTGCTGCTCTCATTATCCCAATTGCATTCCTGCATTATTGCTTCAACGCGTCGAATAACCTGTCCTCTCTGATTCGCCAAGTTTAGCCGTCGCTCCTCAAGTGATCGCAGCTGGGCGTTTATGCTCTCCAGTTTATTCAGGAGCAGCCTCACTGCGGCGACATCGGTCCGAATTTCAGGAACAACGACGCTGGCTCTTATGGTAGTTATGGTGTGTTGCTGGGGGCGAAGATGAACGATGAATGAATTGGGAAGAATTGTTGTTGAGAGTCCGAATCCAGCTCGCAGTCGGTAGTATGTCCTCTCCGGTCCGAGACTTGTTTCTCCAGCTTCGGTTTCCACAAGCCCTGCATTCTCAAGTACCTCAAGGTGTTTTATAATAACTCTAGATGTGAATCCAAGTGCTTTACTTAGCTCATACGGGTAGTAGGGTCTCTGAGCAAGGAGACGTAGGATCCTTCTACGTGTCACATGTCCTAGAGCTTTGAACACGGAGTCTAGGTAGCCGGGACTTCTGTGAGTATCGTCAGTCATCTTATGCCTCCTGGGAATGAATTAATGAATGCTTGAATCTGCAAGCCATAGCCTTCTAGAGATATTCAACCGAGTTCCATAGTGACTGCATGAAAGTCAGCCACTCTTTGTAGATATCTGCATCAAACCAGAAACCCTGCTGCCATTCAGCTGGCGACCTCTTTTCAGGTGCCGGTTCATCATCCTGCGTTTCTCTAAGCATTTTGCATCTCTTGAGCTACTGCCACAGTCCTTTATCGGAAACTAGTGAATAAGTGTTCACTAGTTACTAGTGAATGAATGGTATATTAGGTTACCGATTAGGTCGTGCGGGATTCGTGGTACGACTCAGGATTTCGGACGAGTGTGCCTCTGTCCTCTGCTTTCGCATTGGGGCATATCCATCGGCTGCATCATTGGGATGAGGCCTTGTTGGGTATCTTTCTCGCAGGGTAATCTGCCTTTTCATAGATGGGACCCTGACCCGTAAGAAAGCCTGTTGCAACACCATCCTTAGCGGAAATGACTGGTCTGGATGCGACCATCAGGAGATGCCTAAGAAACTGAAGGTCAGTTACTTTCTTGCCCATTCGCCTCTGATATCTCACCTTCTCCTCCTCCCAGGTCAAGATGTCATGTTCTGTTAGTCCCTTGAAGAGCTTGTTCTTGAGCACCATTCTAATCTCATCCGGTCAACATTCTAAGAATGTTAACCCATAGGCCGGGTATAACATGGTGTATGACGTGCGTAATATGCATGCAATGACTGGTGCCTACTCACTTTTATCTTTAGTATCCGACTTAGGAGGTTTAGGTTCTACGTTGAGCTCCGCCTCCGAGGATGAAGCGGCCGTGAATGAAGCTGCCTGAGATCCAGGGATATGATAGAGGCTTGGTGGACGTTTCTGCTTGAACTGCGTTACCGCTGTCCATGTTGCTGACTTATCCGCGATTACTCCTAGCTTTTTAATCTTGAACATAACAATGGCTGCAACATCTATGATTACTATGTTCATAGCCAGCAATGCAAGAGATCCAAGACCGATTTGAATCCCTAGAATTGATCCATTAACCGCTCCAAGCATCAACATCATTCCGACGTTCACAGCAGGTGGCATGAGCGCAGCTGAAATGGCGACACCAACAAGTGTTGACATATCTCCTTTTGTTATCGAAACCGCAACAGCACCGCCTGAGAAGATCGCAATTCCTACATCTAGAGCTGAGAAGCCGGCTCTTCTAGTGATCTCAGTCAGATTCCCTGCATTCATGTCAGTAGTGACCACTTGCATAAGTGGGATTGTACCGGGATACAGAAAATCCATCATGGGGGGTATTATGGCTCCCAAGATGGCCCCAACGGCGAAGGAGAGGACTAGGGCAATAAGCTCATTCTTGGTTCCTTTAAGAAACAACGCCTTATCATTGACAACATAGCCTAAGGCGACTCCTAGCATTGGCCCCATCAGTGGAGATAGTAGCATCGATGCAACAATAATTGTAACGTTATTCTGAGCGAGTCCGATACCGGCAATCACTGCGGAGAATATCACAAAGGAGATGAAATCGAAGCTGATTGACGCCTGTTTCTTTACGTTATCGTAGATCTCCTCAACCGCAAGTGTTGCTTCACGCTGAGTTATGTTCTCTTGAGCTTCCTCGGTTAGTTCACGTGGCAAAGACGCCTTGAGGTCCCAAATATCAATGAAGCCAAACTCGACTCCTACACCGCGGCTCTTCAATCCCTCCATGGTGTCAGTAATAGCATCCTCCGGAACCCTGAATTGGAGTATATGCGCATTGTCTGTGGTGAATCGAATTATATTCTTGATATTCAGTACGTCAACAAGAAAGTCATAGACCGCCTCGGTTTTCTCAAAGGGAACAGTAACCTGTACTTGCTTCACGTTAACGGCCCCGCTGAATTAACGGGTGCTGCATCGGATGTCTATTAAGCCTTTGCTAAGTGTGCCAAATGTATGCATTGTAATACAAGTATTATAGGTCTAGGGCGGGTGCAAGGAGCATTATCTTTTTTTGAATACAGTAGTGTCCTGGAAAGAGTGTGATCACTCATGGGTGTTCTAGAGGTTTTGATAATCTGGTTTGGGCTTTCTCTGACCGGCGCTCTTGCCCCAGGACCCCTTTCTGCTGCAGTTGTTATGCAGTCAAACAAGCATGGGCGTCGCTACGGCATGCTTCCCATGGTGGGTCACGCCATTCTGGAACTCGGGATTGTCGCAGCCATTATCATTAGCGCCCAGATATTCGCTTTTGACCAATTCATTACAAGCATGCTTATTGGTCTTGGAGGAGTAGTCATTGTATTCTTCGGGCTTCTCGCACTGAAGGACTACCGCTTTAAGGGCAAAGATGAATCTATTAAAGCCGAGTCGTCATCAACAACGTCCGCCGTTCTTGAGGCCACGACACAGGGATTTGCAGTCAGCCTGTTCTCGCCATATTTCCTGATTTGGTGGGCTGGAGTGGGGCTGAGCAACGTCACGCTTCTCATAGGGCAACTTCAGGTGGGGGTAGGCACTGTGTTTCTCGCTGGTGTGCTTATCTACCTAACA
>CAYPUO010000483.1:0-3412 GCA_964413775.1 uncultured archaeon | reverse complement strand
CTTGACATCCCTCTCGCAGTGGCTAGAGTCGTAATGAGGTGAAACAATGACGGTACTTACGATAATTGATTTCATGCGAATCCAAGACTTTGTTTTCGCATCGAATAGATTGGTTGACATTGTAACAGGCTCTTTTCTTGTCGAAACTGCGGCAGACAAGCTTGTAAAGGATTCTCTGGATTCTAAGGGCGAGATTATAGTTGCCGCTGGTGGAAATGTGCTTCTGAGGTTCGATGACATGGACTCGGCCAAGGCATTTGTGACCAGATATACTCGAAGACTATACGACGAGGTTCCGGGGCTTGCTGTTGCTGCTGCACATGAGGAGATGAACAACGGTTTCATCAGCACATACAATAGATTGTTGGCCAAAATCCAAGAAACAAAAGATACTCCTAGAGGACCAGTGTTCCCTGGAGGATTCAGTGTCAATGAATCTTGTAGGGAAACAGGATTCCCTGCAGTGCACTACGACGAGGAAAGGCCAATATCAAGAATGATTCTTAGAAGGCGTGATAAACGTATTAGGGAGGCATCAAACGAACGCTGGAAGAGCATGCTTAAGACGACTGAGATTTCCGCTACATCTGAATCCAGCCGCAAGCTGGATTTTCCCATGGATCTAGATTACCTTAGTAGAAGCAAAGGCGACACCAGTCTGATTGGCATTGTTCATATTGATGGCAATGACATGGGAGAGCAACTCAGAGATGTGCGAGAGAGATGGCAGAATGACAAACTCACGGATGAGCAAATCATCCAGAATATGAAGAAGATCTCAGACGACATCAACCGCCTCGGAAAGAGTGCATTCACCGCATGCTTGAATACTATCACTAAGTCGATTGAGTACAAGGGAGACTACTGCATTCGGGGCGCCGCTAAAGCACAGGAAATATCGCTTAGGGAGGATGAGAATAGAGAGATACTCTATTTGCCGATACGTCCCGTTCTACTGGGCGGCGATGACATGACATTCATCTGTGATGCACGTGTGGCATTCTCAGCTTCGGAAGTTATTCTTCGAGAATTTGAGCATAACCCTGTGAAGGATCTTGGCATCATTACTGCATGTGCAGGCATTTCTTTTGTCCGGTCACATTCACCAGTATCAAGGGCATATGACCGTGCTGAGGACGTGTGCAGATTGGCTAAGAGATGGAGACATGAAAAGGGGACAGATGTTGGATCCGTAATCGATTGGCACATCGAGAGAGGTGGTGTTCTTGACCCTGTGCGGCAAATCCGCGATGAACACCTTGTTGTGTTCTCAAGCAGGGGGGAGATGCTCAAATTGACACTAAGGCCTTATCCGCTTGAGCCGGACACTTCCATCCAGACTGGAGAGTGGAATTGGCTGACACGCGTACTACTCTTAGACTCGAAGTACGGCCTCATCGGAGGAATGTGGAAGAAACACAGAAGCAAGATACATCATCTGCAGGAAGCTGCTTGCCAGGGGCCGGAGGAGGTACGTATGCTCATGGATACATGGCAAGCCACTTCTCCAGGCTTGCATCTAGTGGATGGCCTTGATGACGGATATATAGGCAACAAAACACCATTGGTGGATGCTGCTGAGATGCTTGAGATATATTATCCGCTGGGAGGGGTTGACAATGCATAGGCCGAATAGACTTACAATTGACTTGATCTCAGACACCACGTTTGGTTGTGGGTCTTATCCTTCTGGCCAAGTGGATGAAGAGATTGAACATGACTTGCTCGGACTGCCCAGAGTTTCCGGAAAGACCCTGCATGGTCTTCTAAGAGACACTTGGCTGTCAATGGAAAAGTATTTCGAAGGGCTCTCCGAAGCCGCGTCCTCTGTATTGGGGACTAGCCGGGACCTCGGCGAAAAGGCCTGTCTGCGAATCGGAGATGGCTGTGTTGAGCAGAGAGTGAAGGCATGGCTCGAATACGCTATGAGGCCGGAACGGAATGTAGGTAGGGTAACGCCAGATCAAGTCTTGGAGGCACTAACAGGAGTTAGAAGGCAGACTAGCCAAGATCGTCAAACAGGTGCTCCTGCCGAAGGAACTCTTAGGAGTACCAGAGTCATCATCAGGGGATTGAGGTTGGCTGCTACTCTTCATTGGCTCCACGAACCAAGCGAGGAGGAGATACAGGTCCTCGCCCTTGTGGCCCTCGGAACAAGGAATGTAGGCCTTGCTCGCAACAGAGGGCGGGGACATGTCTGCATCCTTCTTGACGGAGATTTGGAACAGACGCGGAACGTTGCTGGTCAGGAGGTGTCGAACCGATGAACTGCACATACTTTCCATTCATGATTACTCTCAATGCACCTGCACTTCTCAAAAAGCTCGAAGGAGAACCGAATAGCGTTGTCACGATGGACTACGTGCCCGGAAGCTCGATTCGGGGTGCGGTTGCGTTGGCGCTCAGGAATGCCGACACTCAAGTCTTCAGAAAAGCAATCCTGAGTGGAGCCGTCAAGTACCTCAATGCATATCTTCAGATCGATGGAGCACGTGCCTTGCCGATGCCAAGGTCTTTCTATTGTAACAAATATGGTAAACGTGACTCAATAGTTGATGCGTCCTGTGCTAATCCTAACTCAAAACGAGGTGTTCTTGTACGGGCAAGAAAGGGGTTTGTCACCCTCACTCAGAATGATGTTCGAGAGGGAGCACCATCATTAGCCAGGAGAATCCATCACCAGCGAGATCGCCACAGAGGGCGTTCTTTCCAGAAGAGCAAAGATGGAAGCCAGAACATCTTCGTGTACGAGTACCTAAGACCTGGGCAGAGATTCATAGGAATGCTAGCAATCCAAGAAACCAATGATGAGTCAATCAGAAGTCTCATAGACACAATCAAGACATCTCTCGGCGATTTCATGCTGATTGGAAGGTCAAAGCGTGCGGGATACGGAGGTGCAGCATCTGTTGGATGGCTTCAGCCAGTTGAGAGAGAAATCTACTCAACGGGAAGAGATCGCGTCGCCAATGCATTGCAGGCTGGAAGCTTGTTCAGAGTGTTCCTCGTGTCAGACTATATCGGTAGGAACAACCTGACAGGTCAAGACGAACCATCAAACTTCGCAAATGAGATTCTTGAAGGACTAGGCAGTCAAGTGGTATTGGAACGAATCATAGGCAGCACGCACTATGTGGGAGGATTCAATCGGAAGTGGGGACTGGAACTGCCTCAGCGACTCTGCATGTCGGCGGGCTCGGTGGCCCTCTTCAGGGCGAGGAAGGATATCACAGTCGACAGACTGCGAGAGGTGGAAGATGCAGGGCTTGGTGAGAGAACAATCGATGGTTTTGGCAGAGTTGTTTTCCTTGAAGCTCCAACCGCAACGGCGCCCCTTCTCCAAACCAAGAAAAAACTGTCCGAACCATCTGGCGATCCACCCGAGCTCGTGAAACAGATCCAAGAAAGGATT
>CAYPUO010000482.1:0-3423 GCA_964413775.1 uncultured archaeon | reverse complement strand
ATGCACCCCCCTCCTCTGTCAAGGTGACCTTAGAGGTTTTTCATATCGTCTACTGTAATTCTCCACAACGCTTATCATGTGGTTCTCTTCGCATAGTTCAGTAGGAGTAAGGGCATACTGCTATTCAGATTTGTTACCTGCTTCTAACTCAGTATAGAGAGGGAGATTGATTGAAAACAAGAATGTTCTATTCAATGCTGCTACTAATCCTATTTAGTAACACTCTGGTAAGCTTTGAAATAACAAATACAAATGTAGGGAACGAACTTTCTAGACCTGGGTTTGTTAGCTCATCCGACTTATCTGCATATACAGAGCATGATGTTATTGTTATTAGAAATAATAGTGACTTCGAAACACAAGGATGGCCAGGTACAGGCACGGAGGGAGATCCCTATACTATTGAGGACCTACTTATTGCAACTTCGGAAAGCGATACGATGTGTATTGATATCCGAGATACAACCGCGCATTTTGTAATTCGCAATTGTTTCTTATATGGAGAGCATGGACAGTGGGATTTCGGTCTTCACATCTGGGATTCCTTTAACGGGATCATCGAGGATTGTACTATCACTGAAAATGGCATTTATCTGAGAGATTCAGATAATATGACTATAACGAATAATCTGATCTATCAGACCGCCGCGGAA
Organism: uncultured archaeon; assembly: GCA_964413775.1. Classification (GTDB taxonomy): domain Archaea; phylum Asgardarchaeota; class Thorarchaeia; order Thorarchaeales; family Thorarchaeaceae; genus MP5-2226. The sequence continues at coordinate 2,770 of CAYPUO010000482.1, read as the reverse complement.
GGTCTCTTAGTCGTACGAGGACGCTATCTGAATATTACCAGCAATATAGTGCATGGATGCAGGTCTGGCATGCATATCAATAGCAGAGGAGGAGGTAGACAAACCCATGTGGATTCATTCATTACAATCTTTGATAATACCATTTATGGATGTGATAGCACAAGCTATCAATCTGATGGATTATCCCTCTCTGATGCAGACTTTGTGAAGATCCAGAATAATACTATTTATGGAAACAAGGGCCTTGGCGCTCATGGAGTGTGGTTAGACAGCAACGCACAAGAGATTCAGCTCACCTATAACAAGATAGGATGGAACCTTGGAACCAATACATTCGATTACGAGGGGATAGCAAATGACAATAACTGGACGGCAAATTGGTATAGCAACTATGATAGCGAATTAGGTTACTACTCCATTTCAGGAAGTGGAAACAGCGATCATAATGCTTCATTATGGACTCATAATGAAAGTCCAACAGTCAATCAACCAAGTGATTTGCAATTTAATTATGGAACTGAGGGGCATATTGTGGAATGGGAGCCTTCAGATTCACTACCATGCACATATCAGCTCTATATAGAGGGAGAACTTTTCCATGAAGATAGTTGGGGGCTGGGTGCAGAGAAAATATCCATCACTGTAGACAAGCTCATTCCTGGCACCTATGAAATGGACCTGTACGTTTCAAATGGCGCAAATGCTACAGTCATGGATGTAGTAAATGTTATCGTGGGTCCCCAAATGCATAATTTGGCCTGGGGAGTCGAGGAGAATACTACCCTCATGTTCGACTTCTCAACCAGTTTGGAGATAGAAGGGAAAACCAAAGCCTTTGATGATATTCTAGCGATGAATATAACAGACCTGCCTGAGATTCCTGATTATATCTTGTATATTCCAACAGCAAGCTATGTTGATTATTGGCCATATAATGAAACACTAGCTCCTCTATCATATTATTTCACTGGCGGAGGGGCGGTTCATGCAATAATCACACCTGCCATTCCTACAGGAAACTGGACCTTGTATTCAGATCTCCTTCATGAAGTGTATGATCCGATAACAGATAGTCCAAGTTTGAATATGACCATCCTTGATGAGCCTGGAACATGGGGTGTGTCATTTGAATATCTCTATGGAGATGCCCAAATTCAAACACACTCAAAGTGGTACAAAACGGATGGTAGTCTTCAGGAAATCTCCCTTGTTATTGTGAATCCAGATGTTGGCGGAGGTTTTGTTAAAATCACAAGGATGAATCCACCTCTAGGAACATTGGACCCTATGGCCATTGTGATTTTCGCAGGTGTTGGAATCGGAATCATTGCAGTAGTTGTCATTCTGATGAAGAAACGACAACCTATCTGAAGAAAAAAGCGGTAACTTGGAAATCTGATGTGTAGGGAACCATATCCTCGACCGCCATCAAGAGTATGACTCTCTACACATTACTTCCAAGAGGGGTAATGCCTAACTCGAAGTCATTCCGATGGAATACTAAAAGAACAAATAGTATTCACTCCTGATTATACTCCTGTTGAGGGGGCTTTTGTCGTTCATTGGAAGAATCTCCGGTTATGAAACTTGGATTACCAGTAATGATAGAAATAGGACATATCTGGATGAACCTATTGGATTTCTTTCATTACAGGACCTGCCTGACCTAGGCGTTGGGTCCAATGTTAACAGCATGGTTGTGAATATTGATGTTCTCGGACTTGGAAAAAACAAGGTCATACCGGCATTTGAAGGGAAACATACAACAGACATTCACTCGGGGTTGGCAAGACTGGATGACCTTGTATTGGCTGCAACCATATAATAATTGGATGGGAAGGGCATCAAACAGCAACGTTAATATTGCAACTCCTATTGGACCGCCCACTCATGCCGCCGTGGCTCAGTCGGTAGAGCGACAACATGTCCAACGCATATAGCGTCATGTCGTCAAAGCCTGTTACCTTTCGGTCAGGTGGACCGAGAGCCAGACAGTTGTTGGTCCGAGGTTCAAGGGGCTCCTCGACTTCCGAGGCCGGCCTGAAGTCCCTCGCGGCGGCGCCATGTTCACTATAGTGAATTCTCACTTACCAATCACTCCATTCTCTCTTATCTAACCAACCATCCACGACATTTCGCAGATAGGTTTCAACCTGCTCCCTCTTCCTTACGTCATTTGGTGGACACGTGCGTGCCCAGTAGATTGCATCTTCCCGGGAATGAGTCACTGCCTTCCATTTGACAGTCACTCTGCCAGTCTTGGGGAAGTACTTCACGCTTCTGGGATTCAGCGAAATCTCAACTCCAATACTCTCTGCAATCTTCTTTTCATCCTCAATCAGCCTGTTATTGCTCCCTAATGCTGCCTCTGTTAGATTTCTAGCAGTTTCTGAGATTGTTGAGTTTTGATCATCCTGCAACTTCTCCAACTCCCCGAACGACAGTGCATACTGGTCTATGATTCCTTTCGAAAGGCGCCCCTTTTCTATGACCAGATTGATTTCTCCAGAGCCAATCTTCGATTCGAAATCGTAGCTCTCTTTTTCTTTGTCAACATAGATGGCATGATTTCTGGACCAGGAGAATCTGCCTCTTATGTCAAAACTTCCGTCTTCAGGAATCAACTCCTCTAGATACGCACATTTCGCCTCATGGCACCAGTCGTGGAAGTGCTTGGGCAAGCCGGGATTGTTGATGGTCTTATTTCCGGGAGTCATCCCCTCCTGAATCATCATGAGCCCAATCTGGTTCGGGATGTGCACTTCATAGA
>CAYPUO010000481.1:0-3426 GCA_964413775.1 uncultured archaeon | reverse complement strand
GCCCTAGTCTTTGCGAATAAGGGCTTTCCAACCATTGACTTACATGGAACACGAATCGATATGAACAACCCTCCGGCCGACTCTATCTATAGTCACGACTACAGTATCAGATATGTTACGGCCCTTGCACAGGCATGTGCCTCGGTTGCGATATTCGTTTCTACTAGCGGCAATGGACAGCCCGTCAATTACAAGTATGTCACAACACTCAAGGCTGGAACTTCGGCCAGCCTTTGGACGGTAATCTCAAAGAACCAGATCATTGGAGTGCATGCTACAACCAATTCCAGCCAGAATATTGCTCTCTCGCTTCAGAATGCCAATAACACACTTATGGACAGCATTAGCATACTCTCAACAAACGTTACTACGTCCTTCTTGAAGTACTCAGGAATTGGCCCTATGCGCTTCAGACTAACTAATAATGGGAATGCCAGCGTCCGCGTCAAGTTGATTCTTGAGATTCAATGCGATACAGACGGGAATGGTATTTCTGACTCTCAGCAGTACTCTTGGCCTCCACCAGTACCGGCACTGGACTGGGATAAGGACAACCTCTCAGATCAGGACGAAGTCAAGTATGGGACTGATATCTTCAACCCTGATACGGACGGAGATTCTATGCCTGATGGATATGAGGTTCAACATGGGCTGAATCCGCTCAAGAATGATGCCCAGGGCGATCTGGACGGCGATGGTCTTACAAACATCCGTGAGTATACTCTCGGGACAAATCCGAATTCTACGGATACAGACAACGACACCATGCCCGATGGATGGGAGGTAACCTTTGGCACCAATCCATTGGTAAATGACTCACAGGCAGACCCCGATAATGACACTCTGACAAATGCGATGGAATACAAATATGGCTCTGACCCACTCTCTCCAGATGGAGACCATGATGGACTTACTGATGTGCAGGAGATTGCGCTCGGAACGAATCCTCTCAATCCTGATAGCGATGGTGATGGGATGAATGACCGTCTTGAGGTATTGAACCATCTGAATCCATTGAATCCAGACTGTGACTATGACCTAATCCCGGATGGCGTAGATCCTAATCCGAAAATCAACGAGATACTGGTGATTCTGGGCCTAGCGCTTGTTCCAGTTGCTATTGGAACTATCTTCTTCTATAGACGTCTAAAGTGATTGAGAGCGTTGAGAAAGAGATGGGGCGGCGGATGGCCGCCGCTCAATGATTCTATGTAGTTGGAGCTTTGGGAATGAAGCCTTGCTTGTAGAGCATCTCTGACGCACCACGTGCGGTTCTAATGACATCCTCTGCATGCCTGTATAGCTCCTTCTCTTCCCATTGGACTCTTGCTATACCCTGCTCGATGGCCTTCATGCCTACCGCTGTTGCTTCAGCCGGGTACAGTTCCCACTGATCCATGGTTGGAATTACCTTGCTCTCACAGGCTTCTTTGGCACCGAGGTCCGCGAGGGCCTGAGCCGCAGCAATACACATCTCATCAGTAATTGTGTGCGCCCGCACATCAAGGGTACCACGGAAGATACCTGGGAATCCAAGCGAGTTGTTGATTTGGTTCTCAAAGTCGCTTCGGCCAGTGCCTACGATTTTTGCACCTGCCGCCTTGGCATCCCATGGCCAAATTTCAGGCAATGGATTGGCACATGCATACACAATCGAGTCTTTGGCCATCTTTGAAACCCACTCCTTTTTGATTGTACCTGGAGTGGGTGTAGCCGCCGAAATTAGAACGTCCAGTCCATCAATAACCTCACCAAGGTCACCGGTCATCCTATCGGGATTGGTCTTCTGTGCTAGGTCATACTTGAAGGTGTCATAGTCTTTTTCTGCAACGATGTCCTCGCGGTCAGAATAGATGGCTCCCTTGCTATCGACCATGACAGTGTTCTTTGGACTAACACCAGCTGCGAAGAGCAAATATGCAGTACGCGTATTTGCCGCACCCACACCAAGCAGTGCGACACGGATATTCTCGATGTCCTTCTTGACCACGTTGAGGCCGCCAAGAACTCCTGCTAAAACAACAGTTGCTGTCCCCTGGGCATCATCATGCCAGACGGGGATCTTCACCTCAGGGTCATTGCGGAGTTCTTCGAGCACTCGATAGCATTTGGGCTTTGAGATATCTTCTAGGTTTACACCGCCAAAAGTAGGCTGCAGTAACTTGACAGTCCTGATAATCTCGTCAGGATCCTTTGTATCAAGACAAATGGGCCACGCGTCAACGCCACCGAGATATTTGAACAGGATTGATTTCCCTTCCATCACTGGTCCTGCGGCATACGGGCCGATGTCCCCCAGTCCGAGGACCCGTGTCCCATCGCTTACAACAGCGACCATGTTGCCTCTATTCAACATATCAAAGGAGGCTTCTTCATTCTCCTTAATTGCAAGGCAAGCCTTTGCAACTCCGGGAGTATACATCCATGAAAAGTCTTCGAATGTCCTTACTGGCGCCTTCCCGATAGACTGAATTTTCCCATGATAAAATGGGTGAAGTTCCATCGCAATCTTATTGGGCTTATCAGCCTTTTTCTTCATTTCCTCTATAGTAGCACTATCATCAGGCATTTAATCCACCACATTGTCGATTGATGCTGATGCCTGTGGTACCTCGATTAAAATCTATTCATATGAAAGCTTGTTGGCCGATTTGCAGTCATCTAGTACATCTATCTCAAAAGAAGGGACGATACAAGTGGTTCGCGAAGGATTATGGAGTACCAATAACTAGTGAGTTTCAGTCAACGGCGTTAGATTCAGCATTGATAGCTATATTGGAGTGTTGGAACCTTCTCAAATCAAATCAGCACGACCGCATGAAAGGAAAATTCGACAAAAGGGGAAATCAGAGATCATATTATATTCTAGATTGGGCATGAATGGTTTCGAGGACAAAATGTCAACTAGGTATGCAAGCCAATGGTTGCTCAGTTCTATGTGGCAGCAGAACTGACACGGCGGGGGTACATTGTATCATTCACACTAGGTAATGCTCCTAAGACAGATCTACTAGTCGAGTCACCGAAGGGGCAGACTTTCAGGGTCCAATGTAAGGGCCAGTTCAACAAGAGCTCATGGCTGACTGGGGAGGTGTCTGACTTACCCAACCTATACTATGCATTTGTCTATGTCCCAAAAAACGAATCAGACGCTCCTAGATTATTCATTATGACTTCATCTTCTGTTAAAGCTCTCGTTGACGAAGAGAAGAAGCGAGTCTTACGCGAACGACTGAAGCCATTCAGCCCCGGGCTCTTATGGAAGGTTCCACATCCATATGAGGGAAGATGGGACTTGCTTCCTGAGTAGCGTCTTCATCCTGCTCCGCTTCAGACAAGTTCCGTTTTTGATGATGCTCTATTCGGGGTTATCAAGCAGCTCATCAATTGCATCACGAAGCTCTGCCCTTGTCATTCGGTCATCAG
>CAYPUO010000480.1:0-3434 GCA_964413775.1 uncultured archaeon | reverse complement strand
CTTTGATGAGTGTCAAGGTCTGTCTAGGTTCTCACAAGCTGTTACAAACCCTTTCATCCACTTCTCCACATTGTTCCTTGATAAGAGGAGGTACTCATAGCTCTGGCCGGTCTCGTTTCGAATCTGCTCCTTCTGATCACCATTGAGATGGACTGCCTTTGATGCCATCTTTGTTGACCAAGGAGTTCCAAAAGGGATTGGCGATGTGCTAGTAAGATCAATTGTAAGCCGGGCGGGACCAAGCCCTGTCAGCATTTTCATATGTTCCCTCTGCCCCTGAGTAAGTTGCAATACTATCTTCTTTGAACTCATTAACTCATCACTGTCCACTCTATGTGCGATTGCCTCCTATAAATCCCATTGCAGGATGACTCAGACTAATGACGTGGCGGTCGTACCAATAACCCAAAAAGACCAAATTTTAATATTGGTTAACATATCAGCCTAATCGGTTTAAGAAAGTATTCTGGAATGTTAAAGAAATGAAGTCGTCGCTTCTAGTAGACATGGATAAGTGTACAGGCTGCAAACAATGTACACTGGCCTGTTCGCTAACAAAAGAGGGGCTTTTCGACCCGAACCGTGGAAGAATTAAGATTCTTAAAAGAGAGGATATAGCACTTGGAGTCCAGCTCCTGTGCGAACAGTGTGAGGCACATCCTTGCATCAAGTCCTGCCCAGAAGGTGCCTTGAGCAGGGATGACAACACCGGCATCATCTCTGTCAATATGGAGATGTGCGATGGGTGTGGAGAATGCGTTGACGCATGTCCCTATCATGGGATTCGGTTGCACCCTGAAACATCGATAGCCATGATTTGTGACCTCTGCGGAGGGGACCCATATTGTGTCCAACACTGTGTACCCGGCGCATTGACGTGGGTGAATTATTCGGAGGACGTGTCCAAAACCAAGAAGAAACTGCGGTCTGCTAGAATGGTAGCATATCGCGAAACTCAGAAGGAGGTTGCAGTATGATGTATGGGCACCAAGGCAAGATTCTGCATGTTGACCTAAGCACTGGAAAGGTCTGGAATGAGAACCTCCCGGAGAAGTGGAGAAGTCTATATGTTGGTTCTCGTGGGATTAATGCCAAGCTGTTGTGGGACTACTGCAAGGACCCAGAGATAACCTGGGATGACCCTAGAAATGTCATCATCTATGGCCCTGGGGCCATGACAGGTACAACGGCGCCCGCGTCAGGGAGGACTTCTGTAACCACAGTTGGATGTACAACAGGCCTCTATCTCAAGAGCAACACCGGAGGTCACTGGGGCGCTGAACTCAAATTTGCAGGCTATGACCATCTGGTTGTACATGGTGTTGCCGAAAGGCCATCCTATATCCACGTTGAGAATGATAACGTGGAGATTAAGGATGCGAAGGACCTCTGGGGGAAGGACATTCTTGAAACTGATGCTCTTCTCAAGAAGTGGCATGGACAGGACTCCCGGGGGCTATACATAGGCCCAGCAGGTGAGAAACTGGTCAGGGCAGCCTCTATCCAGTGTTCTCTCTACCATGCGGCTGGTCGTGGTGGAGGAGCTGCTGTCATGGCCAAGAAGAACCTGAAGGCAATCTCTGTAAAGGGCAGCAACCCAGTCAGGGTCAAGGATCCAAAGCGCTTTGCAGAAGTCGCAAAGGAAATGCGAGACCTTCTCAGGGCAGACAGTGGCGCCCAAGGGCTCCACGATTTTGGCACCTCTAGTTCAGTCGCCGCAGTAAACGAACTGCATGCGTTCCCAGGGAGAAACTGGCAGACCGGTTACACTCCAAATGTGTACCCAATTACCGGTCAGGCACTTGCAGAGACAGGCTACCTGAAGAGGAGGGTCGCATGCTTCGGATGTACAATCGGGTGTCACAGATATTCGACCATTGAGAAGGGGCCAAATGCGGGAATTGCAAGTGGGGGCCCAGAGTACGAAACCTTTGGTGCTCTAGGAAATGGACCTGGGATTGTCAACACAGAGGGCGTGTTAAGACTTAACGAGCTATGTAACAGACTGGGTCTCGACACCATCACTGCAGGCACCGTAGTCCAGTGGGCAATTGAGAGCTACGAGCGTGGAATACTGACCAAGGACGACACTGACGGACTTGAGCTTGGATGGGGCAAGATTGAAGAAACCTACAAGGCTATAGAAAAACTTGCTCTGCGTGGTGGAAAACTCGGCAACCTGCTTGGCGACGGCCTCAAGATAGCGACCAAGAAGGTGGGCCATGACTCCTATAAGTGGGCCATAATGAACGGAAAGGGCCTTGAGCAGTCAAATGTCGAAACCCGCTCAGCAAAGGCATATGCTCTTGCATTTGCAGTCAATCCACGGGGAAACGACCATCTCATGACAGAAACCTTTGCCGAGTTTGGTTCCAGCCCTGAGGCAGTAGATCTGATTGAGAGAGTCACGGGCGACAAGAAGTACGCGACCCCGCACAGCACCGAAAAGCGTGCTGAAATCGTAAGGTGGCATGAGGACTGCTATGAGATCACTGAGGCACTTGGTTTCTGTGTCTTCACATCAACAGCAGCGTACGGTGTCAATCCTAACAATATGGCTCGCCTGTACGAAGCAGCAACGGGCATTAGTATGACTGAAGACGAACTCATGCTTACAGGCAGGCGTGTTGGTAATCTGGAGAAAGCATTCAATATCACAAGAGGGGCCACTCGTGAACAGGACAATCTCCCATGGAGGCTCATGAACGAGGGAGCTGCCTCAGGTCCACTCAAGGGAGCTACCAACTCACGAGAAGAGCTTGACAAGATGCTCGACAGATACTACACACTCCACGAGTGGGATTTGAAGACGAGCTGGCCTTACAGAAAGACCTTAGAGAAACTTGGCTTGAAGGACGTGGCTGACTTCCTAGGGGAAATGGGAAAGCTACCCTAGAAGGAGGGGACTGTTCCCCTCGTTCCCCGTCCTAACTAATCGCTATCAGAAAGAAACGGAGGTATATGAATGAAAGGATTCAAGGAGTTCGGAGTTGCTATGACAGGAGTCTTTCCTGTTAGAGAAGCTGTTCAACTCGCAGTAACTGCTGAGAAACTAGGAATTGGATCAGTCTGGTTTGCTGAAGACTATTTCTTCAGGGGCGGCATTCCATACTTGTCTGCCGCGGCAATGGCGACTGAGAAGATCAGAATCGGGCTTGGAGTCATCAATCCCTACTCACGTCATCCCGCTCTGATTTCAATGGAGTTTGCTACTCTAGACGAAATGTCGAATATGAGAACGGTGTTTGGTCTGGGTTCAGGTGTGCCCTTCTGGATGTCGCAGATGGGATTTTCTGTGAAGAAACCGCTCTCCCGTACTAGGGCATGCGTCGAAGTCATCAGGAAACTCATGACGGGCGAGCTTGTGGATCATAAGGACGCGTTCTTTGAAGTGAACAATGTCCAACTCATCTTTAAGCCTGTCAGACCTGACC
>CAYPUO010000479.1:0-3435 GCA_964413775.1 uncultured archaeon | reverse complement strand
AAGGGGGCGGACTGTGAATTTGCTGATTATATCTGGCTAACAAAGTCGGGAGTTCCGACGTACAATACCAGCCCTTCAGGCCCTACAACAACTGCTATGGCATATCTCCTGAAGCTAGCTGTACTTGAACAGGCCAACTCAGGATCTGGAATGAACCAGGACTTACTAAGACTTGAAGAAGACAGTGGGCAGATAGTAACGTGGGCCGAAGATGTGGGAAAAGAAGTTTCTTTGATGCCTAAGCCTGGTGAAACGGTCTACCTGATTTCTGAGGGGCCGAACTATGTCGCAGCGGAGATAGGGATGATGAAGTTCAACGAGTACTCGCTGCTAAGGGGAGTATCTGTTCTCCGAGAAGAATTCAGACATCATACAACTCTATCTCTTAGAAATGAAGATTCAGTCATACTAATCACGGATGGCCATTCAGAGGAGAAGGATTACACCTACAAGAGAGTACTAACAGAAACGCTTGGTACAAGGACCAACATCTTGCGTACTCCTGCTGGTTTATCTCTTGAAAGTGCCTTAGGACAGGCAATTGCCAATACGATAGCCCTACAGATGGCAGCATTTTACTTCGCGAAAAAACATAGTCCAGATAAGGATGGATTCAGGATGCCACATGCAAATGCATTCAAAATCTACTAGCCAATACACAGAATAGAAATACGTAACAAATGTCAATTCACCCATTAGGTTTGTGAGAAGCATGCACGAGTTACTCTTGAATTGTGAAGATGTCAATCGACGAAAAGAGGTCGTAGAACATCTAAATTCAAATCCCCATGAATTTGAGCAACTCGTTGACACGATTTTCAGCGAGTCAGACATAGGCTATTCTGATGAGAAGAGGATAGTCCTCAACCTAGTTGATCTTCTCGTACCTAGGTTGGGCATCGGCATAATCGAACGGGCAATACAAGACCCAGTTCCAAAGATACGAATCAGAGGACTTCAGGCTATGTACAGAGGAGGCTTCGATTCATTCAATCCCAAGGTGCTGGAAATGCTTGAGGATACCACCGAGAGCTTTGAAGTACGCAAATGGGCTATTCATATACTTGGGAGGACCGATCCAAGAGGCTATGGTCGAGTGCTCAGGAGAATAATGAAAAACTCAGCCATTGATATCAGACTACGAAAGGAGGCAATCTTCGCCCTCACTAACGAACCTTCTGATACGACAGTTGGTGCACTCTGCATGCTGTTGGGTAACAGTAGCGTCGAGATTCGCCAGTCGGGGGCATGGGCACTAGGAAGGATTGGGGGCAATGATGCAGTCAACTGCCTGCTTGCAGCTCTTGAGGACAAAGATGAAGTAGTCAGGGACTGGGCGATTAGGGGACTAAGAGACTCGGATAATGCTCGTGCTCTGCAAGGCCTTGCGGATGCAATGATATCGGTAGACTCAGAATACCAAGAGCAGTTCATCCGACTTGTAGTCGAAAAGCGCTCCGAGATTATCCTCAGGGCGATTGCAGAACTCCTTGAGTCGCAGAATGCTGGCGTCCGGAGAACAGCCGCTTGGGCAATGGGAGTTACGCCATATCCGCCTGCGGCCGGAACCCTCGAGAAACTGCTTACTGATGAAGATGAGCAGGTACAGCAGTACGCTAAGAGAGCACTAGAGAGGATGGGGCGGCTAGATCCATCGGACTTTGGCCTGATGTTGTGATACTACATCATTCCCTTGTAGAGCCCGCCATCAACCAGAAGGAGAACACCATGGACATAGCTAGCCATAGGACTTAATAAGAAGGCACAGACAGCACCCAATTCGCTAGGATTGCCCATCCGACCCAATGGAATATTGGATGTAATGTTCCCAGTTGCCTGCTCTGCATTTCCTGTTGCCTTCATTAGCTCCTTGACCCGTTCAGTATCCATGTAGCCGGGGCAGACCGCATTCACTCGAATACCCTTGGGACCAATCTCTTCAGCTAGAGTACGCATCATCCCTATGACCGCAGCACGGAACGCGTTAGAGAGGAGGAGGTTGCCGATTGGCTGTTTCACCGATATTGAAGTGTCATACAGGATTGATGGTGTTGAGGACTTCTCCAAGAGCGGAAGAGCTTCACGGGTGAGTCGGACTGTGCTCATGAGAGTGAGTTGGAAACTCTGTTCCCAGTCTGCTTCAGTCAGCCTGTCGAAAGTCCCGGGCGGTGGTCCGCCAGCATTGACGAAGATTCCGTTGAGCATCTCTTCTCTTGACTCTACGCTATTGATGAGTGATTTCACGTCCTCAAGCCGCGAAACATCTGCAACGACATATCGTGCTTGACTGCCTAGTCTGTCAACTGCGGTCTTCAGTGAGGCCTCTGTACGCCCACATATGATGACTTTTGCTCCCTCATTGCTCAGGGCTTGTGCCGTAGCAAACCCAAGTCCTCGAGAAGCTGCAGTGACTAGTATTATCTTGTCCTTGAGATGAAGATCCATTAAAGCACCCTGTAGTGTATCTGTGTATCGCTATTTGATTACTACGAATGGTGCTATTGTGCGGTCACTGCAACCTTGGCGTCAGTTCTAGTGCCCATCTTTATCTCCAGATGGAGAAAGGCTGCACTCAGTCGCTGGAAATCATTGGGCCATCAAATTCGGCAGTTCCTATCTCGTTTAGTACCCTCTTGATTTTACGGGTGGTGAGTCGGGGATTTTTCTGTGACTCAAATGACAGCAGGACCCTGAGTTCATCTGGGTCAGGCATCCGATAGACTGAATGACACTTAATGCCCCGGGCTCTTAGGCTCTCCTTAATCATAGCCTCGATTTCTTTCACACTATTCACCAGTATCTTGTACCTGTCTACACTACTTTAACCACGATATTACTTCGGTATTACTCTTTTAAAGGCGCCAAATACCCAGAGTGATAAGCTGCACTCAAAGGTTTGCTGGAACAATGAAAAGAGTCCTAATCCTTGGCCCAAGTGGTTCTGGAAAGTCCACCCTATGTGAGAGAGTGGGACGAAGACTGAATCTCCCCATAGTCCACCTTGACTATTACTATTGGAATCCGGGATGGCATGAAACTACAAAGGACAAATGGGAGCAAACAATTGCGTAATATCTAGGTGAATCCTAGATGGAATAGGATGTTGTTTTGATGCATATTCATACGTCTTGTAGGTCTTTATAAAGAACGAGCAGGAATAATACTCTGAGGTTGTCCTGACACAACTGGGACCTCACAGAGTTTCCCCAGTGCCGTTACCTGGGAGTACTTCACTCTGGTGTCTAAGATTGTGCAGATTACAATGAACGGTCATGGATGGAAATTATACATCTACGCTGGCTGTTCGCTCACGAAGGGCAGACACGCGATGCACCTTCAGGATACCAATTCCAAGAAAAGTGCTTGAAAAACTAGAACAGTAGGATTCATCACGATGAAGCGCAGATGGTCAAATCTGGGTGGACCTCATAGTCC
>CAYPUO010000478.1:0-3440 GCA_964413775.1 uncultured archaeon | reverse complement strand
CTGAGAGATGCTGGCATTCGAGAGACCCTCATTATCCATGGATATCACGGAGATATCCTGCAGGATGCAATTGATGCTGCAGATTGGGGAAAAATGGACATCCTGTATATTGAGCAGAAGGAGAGGAAAGGCACTGCACATGCAGCAGGACATGCAAGGGAATTTGCAGGCGACGAAGATATCATCATTATGAATGGCGACGTTCTGACCGCTCCCGACACCTATACGACACTGATTGCCTTCCACGAGAAGCACAAGTTCAGCATGTCAATCTCCGTCTTGCCCGTAACTGACCCCTCAGCTTATGGCGTGGTCGAGGCGGAAGGCATTGAGGCTAGGAATCTTATTGAGAAACCCACGCCAGAGCAGTCTAAGAGCAACCTTTGCAACATGGGAATATATGCCGCAGGTCCGGACCTTTGGGATGCTATTGACAGGACCCAACTCTCTAGTAGGAAAGAGTATGAGATTACTGATTCTATCGAGATGCTCATCAAGGAGCATAAGGTTGGCGTTCATGAGATTGAGTCGTGGTGGCTTGACATTGGCAAACCGTGGGACCTACTGGCTGCTAATGAGCAAATACTGAAAGATGCAGCTGAGCGAATTAGGGGCACTGTTGAGGAGGGAGCGGTGATCAAGGGAAATGTCGTTATCGAGCCAAGTGCAACAATAAGGAGTGGAGCATACATCGAGGGACCGGCCTACATTGGGCCTGAGTGTGTCATTGGACCCAACTGCTACATCCGCCCCTATACATCACTGGGTAGAAAGGTCAAGATTGGAAACGCGGTAGAAATCAAGAACTCCATTATTATGGACCATACAAATGTCGGACACCTATCATATGTTGGTGATTCAATCATAGGGATGAACTCCAACTTCGGGGCAGGGACAATCACTGCAAACCTAAGACATGATAATGCAGATATCAAAGTTACAGTCAAGGGAAAGCGATTGAGTTCAGGTAGACGAAAGCTTGGTGCCGTAATTGGTGATGACGTGAAGACCGGGATTGGTACTTCTATTTCGACAGGAGTTGTCCTCAATCAGGGCGCAAGGACGGGTGTAGGAGTCATTGTGGATTGTGACATCCCTCCCTATACATTAGTCATTGCAAAGCAGGCACAGCAGAACATAGAAACACGCCCTCTGGACAGAGGGAAGTAGCATGCCATACGAGGCATTCACCGAAACCAATGTAGTCGTCAAAGATGCAAGCAAAGTGGATGTCCTCTTCGGGTTCTGTTACCCGTCAACGTACCGCGCAGGCATGAGCGGGTTGGCAACTCATCTGTTCTATGCAGTCCTAAATAGCAGAACTGATGCCTCGTGTGAGAGATACTTCCGTTATGATACAAGGTCGCCAGTAAACTCAGTCGAGTCTGGAAGACCACTCAGGGACAACCACCTGCTAGGTTTCTCGCTCACCTATGAGGAGGACATCCTTGGGGTTGTCCAGATGCTGGAACTAGGAGGAATCAATGTCCTAGCCGAGAACCGTACAGAAGAAGACCCTGTGGTTATTATGGGTGGACCCACGGTCAGTGCAAATCCTGAGCCCTACGTAGACTTTGTGGATGCATTTGTGATTGGAGAGGGAGATCTTGTAATCCATGACATCATCGAGATCACGAAGAACTCAGGCTCAAGAAACGCCGTCCTTGAACAGCTTGCGGAGGTGCCGGGAGTCTATGTACCTTCTATGGTGCAGCACAACGTCGTTAGACTCATAATGAGCGATCTGGATGTCGTCCCCCACCCGACAGCACAGGTTCTAGCCGATGTGGAACCCCAGTCAAAGCTGGAGGGAGTCTTCGGCCGTGCGCTGCTCGTAGAAGTAAGCAGGGGATGCGGGCACTCATGCAAGTTCTGTCTTATAGGGCACATATGTCGTCCGAGACGGGTCAGGTCTCTTTCAAGGCTTCGGGAGATAATTGAGGCCGGGATGAAGCAGACGTTGGTTCGAAAGGTGGCTCTGATTGCTTCTTCACTAGGAGACCTTGATAGTCTCGAGGACCTCGCAGAGTGGGTAATCCAGCAAGGCCTTGGACTAGCAACACCTTCACTGCGTGCAGATAGTATTACGCCCGAGCTCTTGGCGCTTCTGAAGAAGGGAGGCCAGAGGACCCTCACCATAGCACCAGAAACTGGGTCCGCGACCCTCCGCAGGGACATAAGAAAGGGACTTGATGAGGAGGCTATATACAATGCAGTGTCCTATGCCAAAGAAGCAGGCCTATCATCCGTGAAGGCATACTTCCTCATAGGTATACCTAATGAAACGGATGATGATGTGCGCTCAATTGTAGATATGACCAAGCGTTTCGCACACAACAGCGGCCTAAGAATCACAGCCAATGTAAACCCATTTGTACCAAAGGCGCAGACACAATGGGAGCGAGAGGTACAGCCTTCTCTTGAAACACTCAGAGCAAGAATCAAGATTCTGAAGAAAGGACTAAGCAACGTCCCAAGAACGAAACTGGAAGTCTTAGACCCAAGAAACTCAAGGATTCAAGCGGCGCTCTCCATAGGAGACCGCTCTCTTGGAGCTGTTATAAAGACCGCTGCATTGTATGGCGGGCTTGGAGGGTGGCGCCGAGCAGAGAAGGAAACGGGCATCACTTTCTTTAATCTCGCCAACATCGCGACCTCTCGGCTGCAAGGGCAACTCCCTTGGCATTTTATAAGGTAGCCACAGGTGTTCGCCAGCAAATGGGTTATAAGAGAAGTTTCGGGAAGACTATCAGGCGTAACCTGCCAGTCATTGCACCTGCAATCTGGTGATACTCTATGAGCGATGATGACGAATTTCGCAAGTTGTACCCGGCTCTGAGTGGAGAGCTGGAGGACAGTGATGCGATAGAGTATGGAATTGAGGGAGTCAGGACAGTGTCAGGAGAGAAAGGAGAAGAAACGGCGAACGAGGAAACCTTCCTCCCAAATGCAATTGATTACATCAGGCGATGTGATACCGTTCCTCAGGCCGTTGAGATAGTTGACTACCTCGTCAACAGAGGAGAGTTGACTACTGGGCAGGCAAGAGACATCAAGAAGCAACTGAAGGCAGAAGGGCTTCGTAGTTTTGGGACAAAGAAAGAAAAGGACCATTACTTGAAGCATGGTCTCGAATAAGATATTACTACAGCAACGGTTCATCTGCCGAGGAGAAGGCCTCAAGTCTCGTTTTTGATAGGTGCTTATATCTATGCTGAGAAGACAGATGGTTGATCGTGTTCTTCACTAGAATAATACTCTCCTCTGGGGATCTGTGAGATGAGTGGGCAGGAAAGAGGGCACTTCAGCAAGTCCGGCACCAAGAAGACTGCGAAGCGCATCGAAAGTGGGCTAAAGGGCTTTAATCTCAAGAAGTGGCAATTAGCCTGCAAGGGGTTTGCCCTCATCCACTACAAAGCCCAGACAAGAAGACAATGGCT
>CAYPUO010000477.1:0-3441 GCA_964413775.1 uncultured archaeon | reverse complement strand
GGCCATACTGAAAGCCTGGAGGAAGAAGCCTTCTTCTGAAGGGAAGTCCTCACCTTCCCCGAGGACACCAGCCTCGAAAGGGAGGTCCGTGGCCGACTGCTATGACCAGCCTCCACCCGTGGAGTGTTCGAGCAGTAAAGACCCTGCCATGGCAAACGCTGTGGAAACACCGTCTGCATCCAGAAACTCTGGTGAGTCTGGGATAATGCAGCGGGCAGAAGCCAGGTCCCATCGGAGGAACGATGTTCCGATGACGAGGGGCAAAGCTTATGACAATGTAGGAGGCCCCAGCCAACAACATACTGGTGACAGTAGTCATAAGAAAGGTGGAACACAGGAGTTTCTTACATTTCACTCACAATGTGTAAGACTTGGGTAATACATCATATAAAATTCCGACATCGCATCGGTTCTATATGCCTAAAGGAGTCAGTCGAAATGACGCAATATGTCAAGGTTGCTCTCATGGGATCAGGATATGCAGGGAAATCAACACTGATCAAGCTGCTGACCGATAGAACCGCAAAACTGGAAACAAACTATAAGCCCACGGCCGGCATGGACTGCGGGACTATCACACTGGATGATACCACCAAAGTATCTCTTGTAGAGATGGGTGGCCAGACGCATTTCGAGTTTATGTGGCCAGAATTACTACGAGGCAGCAAGCTTGTCGTTGTGGTGACCGAGAGCACTCCAAGGGCAGTTCTGAAGACTCGACAGCTCCTCCACAAGTATGAGGACCACCTCCGTAATGTTGATATCATTGCTGTGGCAAACAAGCAGGATGTCCCAGGCTCTATGAGACCCGAGTCAGTGCAAGACCTGCTTGGCATTCCCACTTTTGGAATGGTTGCCATCGACCCCGAGCAAAGGCTGCACGGATTTCGTCTTATTGTAAACGGTCTAAAGGACCTCGTCCAGGTTGCCTCATGATTGGCACTCGGGACAGACCCTAACTCTTTTAAACATTCAAAAATGTGGTGACAGTACCCAGGACACGGGCGATCGAGCTATCTGACAGGTGTGTTTCATAGCGAGTCCGTCCGGGAACAGTGTCTTTTGGGTGTAACTACCATTCGGTCAGGTGAGAAGATGGAAATCACTATTCTCAACAAGAATGAACGCGATATACACTTCCTGCTGGAAAATGTCGACGTAGCATTCGCAAATGCACTTCGCAGGACAATGCTGACAAGGCTTCCTGCAATGTGTATTGATGAGGTGTTAGTCCTTGAGAACACCAGTGTGATGTACGACGAAATGCTTGCACATCGTATGGGTCTTGTCCCACTCACCACGGTACTCGAGGACTACAATCTGCCTGACGAGTGCGACTGTGAAGGAAAAGGATGCAGTCTTTGTCAGTGCACATTGACGCTCGAGAAAGAGGCCGGCGAAGAAGAAGTGATGGTATATTCGCGGGACCTCTCATCCCAGGATCCGAAGGTAGTTCCTGCCTCAGGAGACATTCCTCTCGTTAAACTAGCCCCACATCAACGGGTGATTATCGAGGCCTATGCAAGGCTTGGAAAAGGTGTTGAAAATGCCAAGTTCCAACCGGTTGCTACGGTTGCTTACAAGTATGTGCCCATAGTCACTGTTGATAAGTCAAAATGCACTCACTGTGGTAATTGCGTAGAGGTATGTCCAAAGAACATTCTGAGGCTCGATGGTGACACAATTGCTACACAGAACACACTCGATTGTTCTCTCTGTGAGGCGTGTGTCGAAGAGTGTGAACCCGGAGCCATAACAATAGACTCGAAGCCTGATAGTTTTCTGTTCAATGTGGAGTCTACTGGTTCGTTACCTCCCGAGGAGATCGTGGTAAAGTCTGCTGAACTCCTCAAAGAGAGAATCCAAGTGGCTCTTGATTTCGCAAACTCACTCTGAGGGAACCAAAATGGTACAGTCCAGAGCAACTGACCCTAATACACGCGCATTGATTAACGCGCTTCAGAAGACGTCGAGAAAGCATGACGTCGGAATATGGAAAAGAGTCGCAGAACTCTTAGCCCGCCCTACAAGAAAGCGCCCCGCTGTCAACATTGGCAAGATTGGGAGATTCACCAAAGCTGGCGATGTTGTAGTTGTACCTGGAAAGGTATTGGGTTCAGGCAGCCTGCCCCACAAAGTAACGGTTGCCGCGCTTAATGCATCAGCTGGTGCAAGGTCTGTGATTGTTAGCGCAGGTGGCTCGCTAATCTCAATTAATGAGCTCATTTCGAAGGAGCCGAAAGGAAAGGGCGTTGTAATAATTACGTAGGTGGTCAAGATGAGCGAACAAAGAATAAAGATCTTCGATGCGGAGGACATGGTCGTAGGGCGTCTTGCAACCAAGGCTGCGAAAGCAGCTCTGTACGGTGATAGGGTTATAATTGTAAATGCCGAGAAAGCAATCATAACAGGCCATAAACGCGAAGTGATTGATGAATGGAAAGAGAGATCTAATATCCGTACGTCAAGCAACCCGAGAAAGGGGCCTTTCCATGAACGACGCCCAGACATGATGGTACGCAGAATCATTCGTGGAATGCTGCCTTGGCCTCGACCGCGTGGTAAAGAGGCCATGAGGCGAATCCATGTATACATCGGCATTCCAGAGGAATACACTGACAATGAGAAGATAATGCTGGAAGACTCAAGATACAGAAGTCTCACGAGGAAATTCATTACTGTAGGCGATCTCAGCTATGAGCTTGGCTGGAGAAACCCAGAGGTGGCATAGAATGCGTGTAATAGTGACCACTGGCAAGCGCAAGACCTCCTTGGCCAAGGCAACTGTGAAGGATGGTGCTGGCCGAATTAGAATCAATGGGCAGCCCCTAGAAGTGTATCAGCCCGAAGTTGCCAGATTACGGATACTGGAGCCTCTGATTATCTTCGGTGAGGGTTGGAAACGCTATGACATCAGAGTGAGAGTCCACGGTGGTGGCTTTATGAGTCAGGCCGATGCAGTCAGGATGGCTGTGGCAACTGGTCTGGTCAAGATGAGCCAAGACTTCGAAGCTCGGTCAAGGATGCTGGAGCATGACAGGACAATGGTTGTTGGTGATCCTCGGCGTACCGAACCAAAGAAGTTCGGTGGTCCGTCGGCACGATCACGATATCAGAAATCATACAGATAGGTGACAATAAGATGATAGTACCAGTGCGTTGTTTCACTTGCGGCAAGGTCATTGCCGATAAGTACGAACAGTTCAAGCGTGAAGTACGTCAGGGTGAGGACCCTGCAGTCGTACTCGATAGACTAGGCTTCAACAGATACTGCTGCCGCAGGATGTTGTTGTCACATATCGACATCATTGATAATTTCATGGCGTTCGCTGCGTCAGAGGGTGTGGAGGCTAAACATTGATCGGCGAAGGCGAGATCTCAGAAGTAGAACTGCTTGCGACCATGGATCGCTATCTGGCCGCAGGTTGCCACATTGGCACG
>CAYPUO010000476.1:0-3443 GCA_964413775.1 uncultured archaeon | reverse complement strand
TCTCAGGAGTCTCTCAAGCCTTGAGGCACTCGGTTACCCGGAGATTGCGATTCAGAGGTTCGGCAAGGACAAGGCAAAGGAAATCCTAGAGATCCTGAACCCGGCTCACAAGGGAGAGCTCGTTAAGGACATGGAGGATCTCTATGCACTCACAGACTCTGCTGTAATCTGCAAGTACGCAGTGATGTGGCCACCGGTCTATTATATGGATACGTTCAGGAATGTCATCCCACCCCTTACTGGAATGGAAGAGTGGACAGATACGAGGTTCATCAGGAGCGTTGCAGAGAGGATAAGCCATCTCCGGAGCGCATATAACCATCGCCTTGGAATCACAAGAGAGCAAGAGAACCTGCCTAAACGACTGAAGTCGGACCCCATGCCTACGGGCCCCTCAAAGGGCGGCCTCCCAGACCTTGACATCATGTTGGACGAGTACTATGACTTCAGAGGGTGCGACCGGTCTACCGGATTCCCGAAGAGAGAGAAGCTCGAGAGCCTTGACCTCAACTACGTAGTCGATGACCTTGCCAAGCGGAAGATGCTTGCTACCTGAGGGGACCCGCTGTAGGGAACTCTTATTTCTAAGTTCTAGCTAGGCTATCATTATGCCAGACCTTCAGACAGAGGTAGCCGGACTCAAGTTTAGGAATCCTGTGCTGACAGCAGCAGGTCCAACCTCACGCGATGGGATGACATTACTGAATGCTGCAGCGGGCGGCGCAGGTGGTCTTGTCGCGAAGACCGTGAGCATAACTCCAGCAGATGTCCCCCGGCCAAACATGGCAGCTCTCGACAACAGTCGAGTTGGCTCCCGCAGAGGTATACTGAATGCAGAGCTCTGGAGCGAAACCCCCTTGGAACAGTGGCTAGAACGTGAGTATGCCATTGCACTGAGTTCAGGGCTCACTCTCATGGCCAGCCTTGGATACACTCCTGAAGAGGTTAGTGAGATTGCGCCAAAACTGCAGGATGCAGGCGTCCATGCACTTGAGTTTTCCACACACTATGTTGGAGGGCATGTAGAAATAGCAAAGGCAATCCGAAAGGCCGTCGACATTCCCGTCTTCGCGAAGCTGAGCCCAAAGGTGGATGTCGCAGCAGTTGCAAAGCAGGTAGCTCCGTATGTGGATGGAATTGTAGCCATAAACTCGTTCGGTCCCTGTCTAAGGATCAATATCGAAACGGGAAGACCAATGCTTGGCAGTGAAGGAGGCCTAGGGTGGATGAGTGGGTCGGCAATAAAGCCAATTGCTGTGAGGTGTGTTGCCGATGCTGCAAGAGCAGTAGACTTACCGGTCATCGCTGTAGGCGGTGTGTCCTCAGGAGTGGATGCGATAGAGTTCATGATGGCAGGAGCATCTCTTGTTGAGGTCTGTACTGCATCAATCTTGGAGGGACAGACTGTATATGGTAGGATTGCAGGAGAGATTGAGGACTGGCTGGAGGCACATGGATACAACTCCCCAGACGAGATCAGAGGGAAGGCTCTGAAACACATCGCAGAGAGGACTACTCTCAGTGAGATACCTAGAGTTGACCTTGAGAAGTGCACGAAATGCGGGCTCTGTCCCAAGTCGTGTGTCTATCAGGCCATCACTGTGAAGAAGGATGAAGACCTCTTCTTTATTGATGAAGAGAAGTGTGAAGCGTGCGGCATGTGCATCTCCATCTGTCCGTACTATGCCCTCAGTGCGGATGTCTAGAGATACATCACATCATCTAGGCCAGGAGTGAGTCGCTTAGGCTTGCGTTTAGTCACAGAGTAGTCATTCTCGATCCTTACGCCACCATACTTCCTCAGATAGACACCGGGCTCTACAGCAACAACATGACCGCTCTTGTACAGGGACTCTCGCTCGTACATGCTTGGCCGTTCGTGTATAGCCAAACCAATCCCATGGCCAAGGCCGTGTGTCATCCCCTCCTCAGCACTGGGATTGAGGTATGAGGAATCGAAGCCGTTTCGTTTGAGGAGACTATAGCACGCAAGGTTCACTTCATTCATGGTGGCCCCCTCAGCCATGCTGTCTTCCACTGCCCCTATTGTTCCAAGGACCACATCGAACATCTCTCGGACCCTCTTCTCAGGAGTACCCTTCACGACCGTACGGGTTACATCTGCCACATAGAACTCTCGCTTGAGTCTTGGAAAGACATCCATGATGATGGGAACTCCAGCCTTCAGTTCATCCCTAGGTTTTCCTAGATAGTGCCAGTCAAAGCTCTTCTTTCCTACAGCCACGATGGCATCCTCAGCGGACTCCGCATCGTAGTCTAGCAGGGTATGCTCAAGTGTCGATTTAATGTCCCTGACCGTAAGCGGATTCCCATTCACAAGCAGAGAGCTGTTAGGACCGATATCCGCATCTCTAATCATGTCAATGACTCTCGACACCGCACTGATTGTGGCAGCGCCTGCCTGCTTTATCAGCTTGACCTCTCTGGGGGACTTTGTTGCACGGCCTTCCATCAGCAGGTCAGGCACAGGCTTGACTTTGTACCCCAGGTCCTGTATTGCAATGAGATGCGAGGCCGGCAGATGGTCAGGGACACCAATAATCTCTCCCGATAAGACTTCTTTGAGCAGAGCCTCATAGACAATCCCAGGGTTGTTGGTAGCTCGTACTCCTTTCTTCATTAGAGACCTGTACAGCTCAGACATATCGTAAATCCGTTTCACAAATCCCTCTTTCTTTATCCTCTCAACGGTATTCAACGCAGCAGCCACAATAGTCCCCTCGCCACGGTTGTGCACCACTGTGATCGTGTCTGGTGACCTGAATCCAGTCAACCAATAGATGTCAGGCACTTCAAAGGCGTTTCCAAAAGCGATCAACGCGTCAACACCCGCGTCCTCAAGGAGTCTATCCAGGTCATCAATCATAACTACACGCTCATGGTCTAAGGGACATCATTTCGCAGAAAAGGATTCCCACATGGATGGGAACTACACTAGAGGTACGTCTGCATGCGCTCCTCTACCATCGAACGAGAAGGCAGATTGTAGGGGCCGATATATTCCAAGTTATATGATGCACAGGTGGCCCCAAACAGACCTGCCCGTCGGACATCGCCGGTCCGCATATACTCAAGCATGAAACCGATAATGTATGTGTCGCCGGATCCCGTTGTATCGACCATGCGGTCTGCGAGGACAAGAGGAATATGCAACTGGGCATTCCGAGTGTAGATGGTCGAACCGACTCTATCCTTCGTGACAATGACAACACGAGGGCCATACTCAAGCATCTTGGTCACAGACCCCAGCCGGGTCCCTTCACCCATCACAAGTCTTAGCTCATCGGGGTCACATTTCACGACATCAACATATCGGAGTACCTGTGCGGCATCCTTCCAGTGGGTGGGAATGACCCTCTCACCGTCTAGAGTCCTTGTGAACCCTTGGACATCGAGTGAGACAAGTGCTCCATGAGTACGCG
>CAYPUO010000475.1:0-3447 GCA_964413775.1 uncultured archaeon | reverse complement strand
GACCTACCCAGTCATACTGACTCCACTTGCAGTTGGAGCACTCATCGGCGGAGGATTCGGTGGTGCTGTCAACGCCGAAGAGATTCAGCTAGGCCGTTCTTACTTACTGGACGCTCTCGGTTCAGAGGTTTCCTCACCTGAGCTCACCATAGTTGATAATGGCCTTCTCAATGGTGGCATTGGCTCTCGTGGTTTTGATGCTGAAGGATTTCCTTCAAGGACAACGCCGGTCGTTGAAAAGGGCATTCTGAGATCTTTCTTGCATAACTCCTACACAGCGTACAAAGACGATGCTGAGAATACTGGAAATGCAAGCCGCCCTTCCTATGCAGGCATTCCCTCCATATCAACAACGAACTTCATAATAACTCCAGGAAAGGGCAGTATTGAAGACCTTGTCCAAGAAATCGATAGGGGTGTCCTCTGTGCGAATACTGGCGATCGCCCAAATATGGTGACCGGTGAACTCAGCGCAATGGTTATGGAAGGCTTTTTCATTGAACACGGTGAAATCAAGCATCCCCTAAAGAACACATTAATTGGCATCAATATGAATGACCTGCTGAAGAGAATAATCCGCATAGGATCTGATACGCGTACTACCTTTTCCGTCGTAAGCCCGTCAATTGTGTTTGACTCGGCAAAGATAACATCAGGATAACTACATTCGTTCTATTACTGGAATGCCGAGCAACCTAAGGCAATTCGCCATTGTGGTCTTGAAAGCGCGCACCAGTTCGAGTCGAGCTGCTCTGAGATGTGATTCCTCTTTGAGGACAGGGCAAGTGTCATAGAACTTGCTGAATGCTGTGGCAAGAGCATAACAATATGTTGTGAGTCTGTTTGACTGAAATCCTGTCCCCCATGTACTTTTCTTAAGTCCCTTGACAGTATCAACTATCTCCTGCGGAAAGCGGGCCATCATTTTTCCGAGTTCAAATTCAGCTTCATGGGTCAATAGAGATAAGTCTGCAGCTGGTTGCCTTTCATTGGCTGCCTTTTCCAAGATTCTAGCCGCCCTCGCGTGGGAATATTGAAGGTAGGGCGCAGCATCACCATTGAAATCCAGTGCCTCTTTCCAACGAAATGTAATCTTTCTGTCAGGTGATGCATTGAGAAGAAAGTAACGCACAGCTCCTGAGCCTACCTGTTCCGCGACTTCCTGCTTGAACTCTTCATTCTCATCCGGATTTCGTTTGCCTACTTCTTCATGTGCTAGTTCTTTCGCCCGGTCTAGTATCTCGTCTGTGGAATAGCCGACCCACGTTCCTTTTCTTCCAGAGAATCCTGCATCCTCGAGACCGACGAATTCATAGGAGATATGATGTGAGTTTTCGCTTTGCTCCTTGAAACCCAATAAGTCAAGGATAGCATAAATGAGACGCTGGGGGTGTGCCTGTTCTGATCCAATAACATTGAAAACCGCATCGAATTTTCCCAATGCCATTTCTTCGCCTGCTAGTGAAGTCCTGTAGACCGCTTGCCCGTTGGGTTGCATCTCAAACATGACATACTTGAAGGGATCTTTTAGGATTCCGAACTTCCACATCTGCAGGGCAACGTCAGCTCCCGTGTAAGTTCTTGTCCCATCCGACCTGAAGAGGACTTTGTCCGGGTCCTGCATCTCCTTGAACTCGTCAATAGTATCTAGACGTGCTACAATGCATCCTGCTTTTTCCCCATCCTCTAGAAGAACTATGTTATCTGTCTGAAGCATCATTTCCTTTGCAGTGTCAAGAAGTCCGCTATGAGCAATTGCGCTTTCCCATACTTGGTAGTCATGGAATATTCCAAGTCTGTAGGCGGTCTGGTTTTGGGCTTTCAAGCACTTGGTGACCATCTCCAAGCTCTTCCGTGATTCCATCGAGTTGAGGTCCTCAAGCCTTCTGGAGGTTTCCCTAATCTCTGCATTAGCCTTCTCGTCGTTCTCAAAGGCATCTTGAACCGTAACATAGAGGTGGCCAAGGTAGTGATCGTATTTGTCTTCTACTTGCGAGTCCTCGTCCCGGGATAGCTTCCATGTCAGCTGGGCAATCTGAAGTCCAAGGTCGTTCACATAGTCAAGTTTGACAACTTCCCATCCAGAGGCGCTCAGGACATTTCCCAACGTATCACCCAAGACTGCGTTTCTCGTATGTCCAATATGCCATGGCTTAGAGGGATTTACAGCTGGAAACTCGATTAGTGCCCGTTTTCCAGCGAATTCATCAGTCTTCCCGTAATCAGCTTTCATTGCATCCACAGACGCAAGTGTAAACCTAGCATATTCTATCCTACTGAAGAAGAGATTAATGTAGGGCCCTTTGCTCTCAATTCGTTCAATAAGACTGAAGCTATCGAGGAGGGACTCTGCCCGCGATACTATATCTTCTGCAATCTGTACTGGGTTCTTCTTGAGTTCCTTTGCAAGGTGAAATGAAATCGTTGATGCAACGTCTCCCATTTTCGGATCTGGTGGTATCTCCATGAAGCGTTCAACAGTGTCTTGTTCAGCCGATGCGGCCTTGGCTATGAACTCTGCAGCAGTTGCGAGGAACATCTTCCACGGATTATTGATATGATTGTTTCTTGTCATCAGGGACTTGCACCATCACAGTGATACTCCTCTCTATTTCTTCATAAACGATGTGCTCATACGGTGTTTCACTTGTCAATAGAAACGAAACCAAAAATGCTACAGATATGGACACATTCGACCGTATTGGTGTCGAATTTCGTTGTAATTCACATGAGCTGGGTTACTGAAAGGTTCACCACAACGACCTTGATTTTCATCCTTTATTCAAATATCAATTTTATTTATTCGTGCAAACCCTTATTTATGTTTGTCGCTTCACGAATATGTTCTCGCTTTGAGATCACAACCCCTTCGTGCCCCCACTTGAAGGCTTGCCCTCAGGCGCCGTGAGGGAAGTAACATCGGTACACACAACCTCGAACAGCAGCTCTACTTTCCCCCAGTAGAGGTGCAGGGAGATGATTGGACTGGCCAGTAAACAAGTGAAATCAAAGAAACAGAAGGAGTACATGAGTGCGGCCAGTTACGTTTGTTCTGCTTGTTCTTCGGAAACCGTGTATATAGATCATACACGTGGTGAAGTTATCTGTGCGAATTGCGGTCTTGTTCTGTCGGACCGCTCCATCGATATGGGTCCAGAATGGCGTGCATTTACTGCTGATGAGCAGAATGCTCGTCAACGTGTAGGGGGCCCAACAGATTGGAGCAAGTTCGATCAGGGTCTCACTACAATCATTGGTAGACAGAACGTTGACGCAGCCGGCAGAAAGCTGAGCTCGACACGGAGAGCACAGATTGCAAGACTTCGTAAATGGCAGATACGCACGAAAGTCCATTCTTCTGACAATCGCAACCTAGCTGTCGCGATGACAGAGTTACATAGAATAAGATCTCAGTTGAGCATCCCCTACTGAATTCGAGAGACCTCA
>CAYPUO010000474.1:0-3449 GCA_964413775.1 uncultured archaeon | reverse complement strand
TTTTCAGCGTATGAATGGACCGTGCAGACCGGATCCGTAACGAATGAAAGCGGGGCGGTAACTGAGGTTTGGCTCAAATACACTAAGGGCGGCATTAGCGGCTCTGAAATGCCAATGCCCATGGGCCATATGCACAGAGATTATCCCGGACAAGGCGGAGTCAACAAGTACGAAAATGTTACCCTCCAGATCTGGGCTCACATCTACCTAAATGGCTATGAAGGGTCTGTGTCAAATGACAACGGTGTCCATGCAAACTATACTGTTGCCGCATCTAGCGAACTAAAGATGGATATCGAGATTGGCAACTTTCCATTCTCAACGCCAACCTCACAAGTAGCGCTTGAAGTCCTTCTCAAGGAGAACCTAGCAAGCGACTCACAGTACATGAACCAACAAATGTTTGAGACTCATGAGAGAACTCGAAATGTAACTGCCAACTCCAACATGAACTGGACTACGCCTGGCGGAAATGAGACTCTCTTCCAATCAATGAATCAGACCCGCCTTCAGAATATCGACTTCGTCAACACTGTGACTGGGGTCCCTGACGGCTTTTTCAACTGGCTAGATGTTGCGAATATCAATTGGCCGGGCGGGAATACTCAGCTCGTGAATGTTTCTGCGTCGTACGTCGTTACGCCCGCAGGTATGTCTGTATACCTATCGTACCCGCATTTCGATGGTGGGACGCTCGTTCATGATCCTTCTATCGGAGTCTATGAGGAAGGAGCTCCCGCAGGACCAACTGTCGTAGACTACCTCCCTGTACTTGGTATTGGCCTGGTGGTTGTCCTTGTGGTTGGGATTGTACTAGTTCGTAGAAGATGAATTTACTATCTGGTAGTGGGTTTCAAAAAGCTCACTACCAATCTTTTAATAAAACATGAACTACGTTATGCGCAGACCGCCGAGCACACCGGAGTGAATAATATGAAGAGAAACACGGAGAAAAGAGCAGTGACGGCTTCTCTCGTGTTTGCTTTTCTGCTCGCTATCACTCTAGCTATTGCTCCGATCCAGGCGAGCGCTCAGGCAGAGGATTTAGTGCTCAATCCGGTCAATGTCAGAGCTGAGCTGTACCTCAATGGAACCTCTCTGATTTCAATTGAAACTACCTGCAAGAACAATGGCACCGAGTCTGTGTCCGAGATAGCCTTACGAATTGATAGCACCAATGCTAAAGTGCTAGAGGCAAAGGTTGATGGAATCGATACGACTGCAGAACTAATCGGACAGGAGCGCTACTCTGTTGTCGCAATCAATCTGGCCTCCCCTCTTTCCGCTGGCTCACAGGTTCATATACTTCTGCTAGTTTCGGCCAAAGACCTTCAATCGAGTACAGGTTCTTCACTGACTGGTGAGTACGAGTACAGAGACTTTGTTTTCTACGCTCGCCCGCTCTCTGACTATTACAACTTCTCACTTACTGTGGTTCTGCCCGAAGGTGCGAGTCTATCTCAAGAGTCTGTTACCCCTCTCTTTCCCACTTCCAATGAGAACTACACTAACGGACGTTCAATTGCCTTCGTCTGGTATGTTGCCGAATTGCATCCTGGACAGGAGAAGGTATTCATTGTCAGGTATCAGTCCTTGACCAGTGCCACCTATATCACTGGGCTGCAAGGCCTGCAACTAATTCTTCTCGCAGCTGCTCTCCTTTTCGGTGGATTCTTCCTCGGATATATCAGTCCTCGATTGCTCCAATGGATCCGACGACTAGGTCGAGTCAAAATTGTTGGAGTCACTTCCGAGGAGGAAGAAGTGCTAGCCGTCATACGTGCAAAGGGAGGTACTTGTAGTCAGAAAGAGCTCTACACAAGTCTTGGGATGTCGCAGTCAAAAGCAAGTCTCGTCCTTGCAGCGCTGGAAGAGAGAGGTCTCGTGCGCCGATTCAAGGATGGCAGAGAGAACACAGTACATATCATCGAGGAGTAGGGTTGTTTTCAGACAATCGAAAGGCTTTATATCACGACTGAGAAGGTCCGCGATATCCGATAACAACCTGAGGTGTGCTCTTGAGTTCAAAGAAAATTCGTGTTCTTGTTGCAAAGCCCGGCCTGGATGGACATGACCGCGGAGCGAAGGTTGTGGCTCGTGCTCTGCGTGATGCTGGCATGGAAGTCATCTATACGGGGCTTCGTCAGACTCCTGAAATGATTGTGCGCGCAGCTGTCGATGAAGCAGTGGATGTAATTGGACTTAGTATTCTCAGCGGCGCACACAATGCGATTTTCCCACGGATCATGGAACTTCTTCACGACGAAGGTGCAGATGACATCCTTGTTGTAGCAGGCGGCATAATTCCTGAAGATGATATCCCGATGCTCAAGAAAGTGGGAATAGCCGAGGTCTTTGGCCCAGGTACACAACTCCAGGAAATTGTGGACTACATCCAAAGCAGTGTGAAGAAGTAAGCCTATCTTCGTGAGGCCCAATAATGTCTGCCGAAAAGCTCGTTAAAGGAGTCCTGGGTGGTGAAAGACGACAACTAGCGAAGCTTATCACGCTTATTGAAGATGAGGACCCTATCGCGTCAGAAGTCTTGGGAAGGCTCTACAAGCATACCGGCAGAGCCAAAACAATCGGGATTACCGGCCCACCTGGCTCTGGCAAGAGCACTCTTGTGACCAGAATCACTGCTGAATACAGGAAGCGAGAGAAGTCGGTAGGTATCATTTGTGTTGACCCCTCAAGTCCCTTCTCCGGTGGTGCGCTCCTCGGCGATCGCATACGTATGCAGGAACATTACCTAGACAAAGAAGTCTTCGTGCGGAGCATGGGGACACGAGGGCATCTTGGCGGACTGGCGAGAGCTACATCCGATGCGGTCCGTGCCGTAGATGCATTCGGGAGGGACATCATAATGGTTGAGACTGTTGGAGCTGGTCAGTCCGAGGTTGAAATCATCGAGCTCGCTCATACTGTCATTGTGACTGACGTGCCTGGCAGTGGGGACGACATCCAGACGATTAAGGCCGGAATCATGGAGATCGCTGACATCTTTGTCGTCAACAAGTCAGACTATCCGGGTGCAGACAGGAAAGTTGCCGAGATCAACGCTATGCTGGACATCGACCAGCACATGCCCGATTGGCGTCCCCCTGTGGTGCAGACAAACGCACGGACCGGCGAGGGAATTCCCGAACTTGTCAACAAAATCGAAGAGCACTTCAAATACCTTGAGGAGAGCGGGCAGCTTGAGGCTCGAGGTCTAAGACGAAGCCGGGAAGAACTCGAGGAACTAATGGAATACAAGCTTACGCAAGAGCTTCTATCTGGCCTGAGAGGATCGCCAGAGTATGAGGAGGCGATTAGGAAGATCGCCCGGAGAAAAGACGACCCTTATTCCGTTGCTCAACGGCTTATCGCTGAGTTCTTGGTGAAATGCAGAGAGTAGGTGGCTACTATGACAGATGAGAGTGAGATTAGAGAGTCTCTAAAGCACG
>CAYPUO010000473.1:0-3457 GCA_964413775.1 uncultured archaeon | reverse complement strand
CTTGGCATTCTCGCAGGAAAACCACTTGTCTTTGATGCACATATCTCCAAATATAACACCCGAGTGGAAGACAGGAAACTGGTGTCGAGTTCATCATTGAGAGCAATCTATGAGTGGTTAATAGACACAGTGACTTGCGGGCTCTCGGATATTGTCATTATTGATACATCCGTCCATGGCAGATACTTCAGTCTTCGATTTGGTTTAGACCCTGCAAAAATAGTCCGAGTTCTTGTTGGAGCTGACATTGAGAAGCACGCAGATGTCAAAGAGAGGAAAGTCGAGCACGAAGGAACTCTGCTGTATTTCTATGGAACATATATACCGTTGCAGGGAGTTCGCTACATAATTCGCTCGCTGGATATCGTGAGAGAGAAAGGATATAGTTTCAAGCTCATCCTCATTGGTGCCGGACAGGAGGAGAAGGATTGCTGGGAACTTATCGAACGTCTGCATATTGCAGACAGGATTACAGCATATCCCTATATTCCACATGTCGAGTTGTTGCGGCTCATGAAGGGGTCCGACATATGCCTAGGAATCTTTGGAGATGGGATAAAGGCCAAGAACGTGATACCGAACAAGGTCTACGACTATGCGGCGATGAATAAGGTGTTCATATCCGGGAAATCTATAGCAATGGATGAGTTGTTTGTTGAAGGTGATGATTATGTCGGTTGCAAATTCGCTGATAGTCAAGACCTCGCAGACAAGATAATCTATGCCATTGAGAACCTATCAGAACTCAAACACAAGTTGAATCCGATAGAAAAAGTCAGGAAGTCTGCAACACCAGAGAAGATTGCAGGGCAGTTGGTTGAAGACCTTCGGACTACAGGCGTCATATCGTAGTTACTTGGACCGAAGTCTTCAGTAGTATCCGCTGATTCCAGTGTGACCTCAGCAGAAGCAAGCCTTATGTGTCCAATCCCATTTGACTGAAACACATAACTGAGGCATTCTGTGTCATGAAAGGGATAATACTTGCCGGAGGGTCAGGATCTCGTTTGGATCCTCTTACGAGAGTCACAAACAAACATTTGTTGCCAGTCTATGATGAGCCCATGATTTTTCATCCGATCAAAACATTGGCCGCGACCGGGATTCGAGATATTCAAATGGTGATTGGAGGAAATGGAGTAGGAGATATCGTAAAAATATGCGGAAGCGGCAGCGAGTTCGGTATCAACCTATCCTATGCGCATCAAGACAGACCAGGGGGAATCGCGCAGGCACTGAGCAATACAAGAATATTTGCTGGTGGTGAGCCCGTGGTAGTCATTCTTGGCGATAATATTTTCGGAGACAACATAAACGAATACGTGGAGGCGTTCCGAAAAGATCCAAATACGTGCAGGATCTTTCTGACCGAAAACGAGCAGCCAGAGAGGTTCGGTGTCGCAGAAGTTGACGCGAATGGGACAGTCATAGAGATTGAGGAGAAACCGAAAAAGCCAAAATCAAACACAGTCGTGACAGGGCTCTACTTCTATCCTTCTGACATCTATGAAGCGATTGACTGGGTAGAAGAGAATATAGGATTTTCAGCTCGGAATGAGCTTGAAATTACTGATGTGAATAATTATTACATTAGTAGAGGACGTTGCAAAGCACATCTGCTCAAAGGCTTTTGGTCAGACGCCGGAACTTTTCCAACTCTTCTTAGAGCAGCTAATTTCATTGCTCGAGAGAAAGCTGGCGCACCCTAGAGTTATTGCTTGATCTCTTTGAGGCCTGAGAACTTGCTTGCAAGTTTTCTAATGCCATCATCGATAGCGTACTTAAACTCAAAACCTGCCTTCTTGATCTTGTCTGAAGACAGCACATAACTGGCTTGGTTTAAATCTGGAGCAGGTGAGATTTCCACCTCCACACTGGGGAAATACTTCTTGATTCTCTCAATGACTTGCTGCATACTTAGGTTCTCAGCTACGACATTGTATACCTCATGGTCCATTCCTTTGTGCTGCGCCGAGAAGACATAAGATCTCGTCACATCACGGACCTCCGCATAGGGTCGAGATTCATTCAATGCGGGTTCCCATACGGTAAGAGTATGTCCAATTGAGGCATAGAAAGTGAACTTGTCAATGACCGTATCAAACCTCATGCCAACAGTCTGACCAACCACAGTACCGAGTCTAAGTGCAGTCCAGCTGAATCCGCTCTCGCGAGAGAGTCTCTGCATTTCTTTCTCGGCCTTGAGCTTGTACTCCCCATACGGACTCTTGGGCTTGCAGTCAAATGTTTCGTCTACAATGTCCTTTGTCAACCCATATACAGATGCAGTTGAAGTGTAAATGAAGCGCTCAACTCCTTGTTTTGACGCTAGTCTATACACCTTCAGGGCACCTTCATAGTTAGTCTCGTAGGTCAGGTCCTTTCTCTCAAAAGAAAGCGGTGCATTTGTAATATCAGATAGAGAAAAGACATGTGTCACATCCTTCAATGCTAGCCGTATCTTTTCTTCATCCCGGACATCTCCAAAAACCATTTCGTACCTAGTGTTTTCCGGTAAATCAAATAACGATACGAAGCGATCTCGGAACATATTATCTAAGATTCGGATTGTTTCTCCGGCAAACTCCTTTTGTTGCGGCAGTTCTCTAATCAGATGTGATCCTAAGTATCCACACCCGCCTGTTACCAATACAACCATTTTCATCAATCCCTTTTTTTCTGCGATTCTACGCTGGTTTTGGCATCATCTCTAAATCCAAAATCGAACTTAGCTTGGAAACGTCCAATGAGCAGTCGCCTGGCAGTCGGACTGTTTTGATGTCACTTCTCTTTATTGGCTCAACATCAGCACGCCTAAGCGCTGCATACTCATAGAGGTTGTACCTCTTGTTGCCGACATGAATCAGTCCAGTTATATTCTTCTCTATAAGCTGCAATAAAATCCAACTGTATTGGGAATAGTGCAGAAGGCTCTGATAGATGTCATTTGGAACCTTAGGATGCTTCCATCCAGTATCCTGTTTCATGGTTCCACGAATAATCAAATGCTTGGGAACACGACGGATCTCGAATTCACCTAGCAGCTTAGTCAGGCCATAGTAATTGATAGGATTGGGAGGGTCGTCCTCCTTATACATTCCCTTATCACCATCAAATACATAATCCGTGGAGGTGTAAACCACATATGTTCTATGCTCAATACAAGCATCGGCGACATTTCTGCAGCCGATGGTGTTTATTGAATATGCCATTTCGTGGTCCGTTTCGCACGCCGCTACATTTGTGATTGCCGCAAGATGTATACACATCGCTGGCCGCTCTTTGTCAAAAACACGTAAGACAGCATCCCTGTCAGTGACATCCAAATCGTTTCTTGATAGAAACTTGTATTCAGGGCGAGTCCCTTTGAGGACTCTTGCCAGATTCCCGGAACCGCCTGTGACAACCGTCGTCATTCTACTGACCACACCTGCATGTCAAGTACGCCAATCAGTAC
>CAYPUO010000472.1:0-3462 GCA_964413775.1 uncultured archaeon | reverse complement strand
GGTCATGGAAGCTCACGAAGGTGAGGACCTGATCGAAGAGGGGCTAATATCACCACGTTCTTCTCACTATGCAGAAACGATTCGGAACATGCTTGGAGGTCATGCGTTTAGATTCTCGAACTGCTTCCAGAGCACTCATGGTGGGATGGACACTGTAGCTATGGCCGTGAAGATCGCTCAGGTGAACGAGCCTATCAAGAACAAGTATATCGAACGGGGCGTAATCGGAGATGATCGAGGTGAGGGGGTCTGGACAACTACTTACGAAGGTGGCCACATGGCCCATCTTGAGGTGCCCACAGTGTATAACGGCACATCAAAAGAGTCCTGTCTGGGGTACGCTGAATACCAAGATGAGTGCAATGAGGTAGACCTCAAGCAAGCGCTTGGCATGCCTTTCTTTATTGTAGGCGACAAGGTACATGACTTCTATGGACCCCGAACCATGGACTATCCGAAATATCTGAGAAGAATCAAAGCCGCATTCGACCCAAATGGAGTTTCTGATTCTTCGCACTATATTTCATCAAGAAGGAGTAAACAAAAATGACATTCTTTGATAGCAAGGAACAATTTATGGAAGTCTTTATGGAATTCTGGCGGCGAGCAACCGCCATTCCCGATGTGTATGAGAAACTCTGTGAGTCCGAGATCGTCGCGCGATTTCTGGTAACGCAACCAGACCTAGAGATGACGATTGATTTCAAGAGTACGGGTCCCGATGGCAAGAAGGGGACTCTGCGCTTTGACTCTGATGCAGAGCCTGAAATCACGGTTTCGTCCAAATCAGACGTCGCAAACAAATTCTGGCAGGGAAAGCTGAGGACATCAGTAGCTATGGCTAAGGGAGATGTGAAGATCTCTGGGTCAGTCATGAAAGGGCTGGGCCTAATTGGAAAAGTCAAGCCTCTCCATCCTGTCTATATTCAGGTGTTGAAAGACCTTGGTCTTGAGAGGCTACTAGCATAGTTTTGGGAATATATCACGGAAAATGGAGGCAAGAGATAAGAAATGACAGACTACATTAATCCGAATGTCAAGGAAGGCTGGACAGGCCCCGGAAGGAAAGACGGCAAAATACTGCCTGTTAGCATAGATGACGATGCGCTGCATATCGATGTGGGAAAGAAGAACCAATTCGAATGGTGGTACTTTGATGCGCATCTAAAAGGTGGCTACACGCTTGTTGCGTTCTTCTATGCCGCATATCCGAATCCCGGACTTGACCAAGGAAAGATAGCAGTTGAACTGACATTCCTCAGACCAGATGGGCGCAAGACTCAGAAGGTCATCAAGTACAAGAAAGAAGACTTCACTGCATCTCGCGAGAGGCCTGATGTGAGGATTGGCGACAACTACATGAGAGCGGAGTTTCCTGACAATGGTCTTCCAGTCTATGAGATTCTTCTCGAGGACGAGGAGCTCATGTTTCATCTGACATATGAGGGACAAGTAAAGGCGTGGAAACCGGGAAATGGCTATTCACATTTTGCTGACATGGGTCACTTCGCGTGGGTTGTACCTCAACCGCGAGCTACCGTATCTGGCACTGTCAGAGATGGTGACAAGACCATGGAGGTCTCTGGCGTTGGATATCACGACCACAACTGGCTCAACTTCTCGTTCCAGAGCATCATTGAATACTGGATGTGGGGCCGAATTTACTCAGAAAACTTCACCGTGGCCTACGCTTACATCCAGTGCAACGACAAGGTTGACAACCATGTGGTAAAAGTGCTGATGGCTGCAAAGGGTGAGGAGGTCTTTCTGAGTACAGGGGACTTCGAGTTCTTGCAGAGTGATTTCGAGTTCAATGAGAGCGCTGGACATAGCTATCCAAAAGAGATCTCAATAAAGATTCCGAACGAACTGGATGTGACGCTCACAGTCAACAGGCTCTACGAAGCCGTCAATATGCTCGATGCATTTGGTGCTGCGCTTCGCTTTGTGGCGAAGTACATTATGAGGATAAAGCCGGGTTATTTTAGGGTACATTCTCACTTCAAGCTGAGCATTATCTATGAAGGCACAACCTATCACGAAGAAGGTAACACATTACATGAGATTGTAACATTCAAGCAGCTAGGAGAAGATGAGAAGTGATTGTCAATTAGATGGGTTCGGAAGAATACGTCAATGATTACCATGGTCCGAGGTCGGCTTGCGTAAACAAAAACCAGGAATCTAGGGCGTCTGGAAAGTGTGTGGCCCTTTTCGACAATCCAACTCGAATAAAAGAGGTACTACCCTTATGACTCAGATCAGCGATTCAACGATGGGCATGCTCAGTCTATTATTTCGCTCCCAGAGGTCTAGGATTGATTCCACAATTCGCTCTATATTTTCATCAGTAGCACATGACGATTCGATGAATTCAATCGGGACGTCAGCATAAGATGGCCCAAGCCTCTCGGCAATCCTGTCTCTAAGATCCTTCCCCTCTTCTGTGCTTACAAAGCTATCATCAAAGTTGGGCGGCACTTCACCATCTGCGAGGTCTCTCTTATTAGCAACAATAAGGACTGGAGATGGCGTCAGAAACATGCTTGAGGCTTCCTCTATCCAGAACTCCATCTTCTCAAACGATGCCCTGTCTGACACTGAGTACACAAGTACAATGACCCCAGTTTCCGCGTAGAACTCCTCAGACGGTACCCTTGCCTCCATTGTCCCTTCTGGAAGCCAAGCATCTATTCTGATTCTCTCATTGTGATATCCGACGATTTTGCTGTACGCCAACGGATTGTCTGTCTGCAGCGAACCAAAGACAGCAGATTCGTATATACTAAATCCTGCTCGCTGGAGGACACTTCGTTTGCCGACCCCCTTTTCTCCAAGCAAGAGCACCTTCAAACGTGTCAGTCCCACGGACGATGATTCATCGAACATGTCAAACTCATCACTCGCAGGATCATGCGACTGCACTACATTGGAAATCTCAGCTGACTCTTCTGCTTCCTGTTTCGGAATGTTGTCCGGAGTGAACCGATAGACCATCTCAATGTCATTGTCGCTTGTCCAAATGGTTGACCGTTCGCTTTCTGGTATCTCTTCTTCGGGAGCGACTGGAACGTCGGTTTCCTCTTCGGCGGCAGGAGAAATAGAAGCGGCTTGAGTTTCTGTTTCATCTTCGAGAGCGATAGGATGGCGTTTCTGAGCTGATCGGACAACATCTGTTAGATCATCTAAGGACTCGAGAGCATCTTCAAGCACATTCATGTCTTCTTTTTCTAAGATGTCACGTCTTGGAAACTCTTCTTGGTCCGGAAGTCCGGCTCGAAGAAGGATGAATCTGAGCAGCCTACGTGCGGGTCTGCAGTTCCTTATGTACGCGAAGCTCTGCACTTCCGACAGAATGTCTTCGAAGGTCATTCCTCCGATGTCTATGAACTTGGAAGTGTTCTCGTCTCGGACAATCACTATCTCATTCTCGAATGTGATGTCTATATTGCTCCCTGGAAG
>CAYPUO010000471.1:0-3470 GCA_964413775.1 uncultured archaeon | reverse complement strand
AAAAGCAGCACAGTGACCAAAATGACCACTTGCTGGGCTGTCAAGACCTTGATCCATATCGACTGGTACCGCAACTATCATTGCACTCATTTCTTTCACCCGGATACAAGTTACAGTCCACACCTGTAGAACTTGCATTACGTTGCACATCATCACATCTTAAAAGTCATTTCTTTCGTTTTGTAACCTAGGCTGTCCGTAGCTCAAATCATAAGTACCATTGACTGAAGTGGATTAGTGATACTAATGACAGCGCCATGCTATCTCTGTGGAGAGCCTTCGGTCATAGAAGGACTCTGTGAGAAGTGCTACAACGGTGAGCATCCGTTGATAAGAGTAGACTCTCCACTATCAATCACTGTCTGCAAGAGATGTGGGTCAGTAAAGGCAGCTGGTGGATGGAAAACAGTATCCCCTACTATGTCCGACGCAATGAACGAGGAGCAGGTTGGAATCCTCCTTGATACTGAGGTAAAGCCACTAGGAACTGGCATCAGTATTGAGGTAGAAGAGGTAAACCGCCTTGACCGAGTCCTTTCTCTCAAGATTCATGTAACTGGACGGTCCTCTCCCACTCTAGGTGAGCATACCGAAGAATATCCTGTTGAAGTCAGGTTCAGCTACGCCACCTGTGATACATGCGGGATGATGAGCGGTGGATACTACGAAGCCACTCTTCAAATTCGTGCTGATGGCCGCCCTGTTACAGAGAGAGAGCAGGATGAAATAGCGGAGATCGCTCGAGAACTTACAGTTTCTGAGTATGGAAAGGACAACCGTGCATTCATCCTCCAAATCGATGATACGAAGTTTGGTCTTGATATGTTCATTGGATCAGAGCATCTGTGCGAGCACATTGCTGATGAGATAGAGACCATATACCTAGCTGATCGCAAAGATAACTACAAGCTGTATGGTCAGGAACGAGATGGCAAGAAGAAGTACCGTATAACAACAGTCCTGCGTCTTCCTAGATATACAATAGGTGACTTTGTTGAAATAAACGGGAATCCGTGTCAAGTCCTTTCTGTTGGCCGCGGTGGCCTCAGATATCACAATCTGTCGGAAAACCAAAGTCACACCATAACCAAGAAGAGCGCTAAGTGGAAGACTGTGAAGTTCATCTCTCCAGAGAGCGAGAAACGCTCCTTTTCAATCGTTTCTAGCACTGCCGGCCAGATGCTACAGGTCATGGACTCGAAGACATTCGAGATCCATGAGATAGAGAGCACATCTGCCAATGAGTATGTTTCAGGAGATATGCTCTACCTCCTTAAGCACAATGAAAGATGGTATATTCTCCCACATTCCAATCAGGCAGTGAACTAGCACTGCAGACCGTGGTTTCGTTAGTCTTAAATGGCACCAGTTCTCTCTGATTCATCGGCCTAAGAGCATTGCTGGCCCTTAAATTGGAGGATTATTTTGTCACGACGTCGTAGATACGAACCCCCTACCGGACCCGACGGCGAGCTGGTTCGTGTTAGAACACCCAATCGAAATGATGGTGAGATATTCGGTATTATTGTTCAGATGCTTGGCCACGACAGGGTTAGAGTGCGATGCGAAGACGGTAACATTCGAATTGGTAGGATTCCTGGACGGATGAAGAAACGGGTCTGGATGCGAGTTGGTGATACAGTGATTATCGTACCTTGGGAGTTCCAATCAGACGCCAAGTGTGATGTCGTCTACAGGTATAGAAACAACGAGCTCGAATGGCTAAAGAAACGAAAGATTCTGAAAATGTTCTAGGCAGAGAGCTCAAGGTTTTTCTTCTTAGGTCTTGTATTATGCTTTGATGTATTTAGCGTCAGGTGAAGGACCGAGTTGAAGAAGGCTGAGAAAAAGCTACGACTGATTGAAGATGAACTTGATCGTCGCAAGATGAAGCGTCAACGCGATGACAACGAGTTCAAGGTTGTAGAAGGTGTAATTGACCCTCCTACCCTCAAGGTTCTATACAAGCTACTCAGCCGTGGAACGGTAAACGCAATTCATGGAGTCATAAGCACTGGAAAAGAGGCCAATGTCTATCGAGGCGAAACCTCCGATGGTGAATCAGTGGCAGTCAAGGTCTTCAGGGTCTCGACGGCAGAAACGGACTTCATGAGGGAGTACATGCTTACCGATCCAAGATTCAAACGTGTGAGTAAGAAGAATAGAGTACTGGTCCCTCAGTGGGCAATGAAGGAGTTCAAGAATCTCAAGCGCTACTATGAGGCAGGAGTCAGGGTGCCTGCTCCAATAGACGTAGAGCGTAATGTAATTGTCATGGAATTCATCGGAGATAAGAAGCAGCGCATAGCTGCGCCAGCGCTAAAGAACATCAAAATTGCATCACCGGTCAGTACATATAATAATCTCATTAACATGATTGAAACGGGCTACGTTAAGGCACATCTGGTCCATGCAGACTTGAGCGAGTATAACATTCTCTGGATGGATGGCCCTGTCATCATTGATGTATCACAGGCAGTGCTCAAAGAGCACGCCAATGCAGCAAAATACCTCTATCGAGATATTCAAAACATGACGCGTTTCTTCAGCAGACTGGGCGTAGAAACAGGCGGCCCCGAAGCAATTACTGCACATATCCTCTCCTCAGGTGAGAAATAAGAATGCTCTTCTATGAAACCATCAGAGTCCCCGAAGAAAGAGTGGGCGTCATTGTTGGCAAGAACGGCAAAGTCAAGAAGCGTGTGGAAAAACTCACTAATACTAGGATTGAGGTTTCACCAGAAGGTGTTGTTACGGTTACAAGTCCACAGACCACTGAGGATCCTGTTCTGGCATGGAAGGCTCGGGAAATCATACGTGCAATGGCGCGAGGTTTTAGCCCCAAGAGGGCATTGACTCTTGTAGATGAGGACACTCGACTCATCGTTATCTCCCTTAAGGAGTTCGTGGGAACTTCGCCATCGCAGCTAAAGCGAGTGGCCGGACGAATAATCGGAGAGAGAGGACGGACTCGGAGAGTAATCGAAGAGACGACTGAGACCATGGTATCTGTCTATGGAAAGACAGTCAGTCTGATCGGATTTGATCCACAGATAGATTTTGCAAGTAGAGCAATCTCTATGCTTATTGGTGGAGCGCCCCATGGAGTTGTCTATAAGTACTTGGAAAAGAGTCGCCGTGAGATCAATCGCCAGAAGTCCGAGATATGGACATCCGATCTCTAGCTCTGCGTAATACGCGCTCTGAAATCATCATCCTGTAGAACTGATACTGAGTAGCATGACAAAGCCATCCGCAGATAGTGACTTCAAAAGTATCTCCCCAGCTGAGTTCTTCTACCGGAATCAGCAGATGGCCGGATTTGGAAATCCTACCCAAGCACTGTACACTACAGTCCGAGAGCTGGTTGAGAACAGTCTAGACTCCTGTGAAGAAGCCGGTACAATTCCTGAAGTAGATATTGAAATCAGCAGCAAGAGCTCCGATAGCGTCGAGGTTGTTGTTTCTGA
>CAYPUO010000470.1:0-3470 GCA_964413775.1 uncultured archaeon | reverse complement strand
AGCCGAGTATTACCCGACTTATGCAACAGAGTCAATGGGTTATGCTCACAAGTGGCCTAAAGGTATTAGATAGGAAAACATGATGTGTTGACCTGTCTCTCTACACCTACAAGCAGCAAATTGGCAGCCAATCGTCTAGTGGGCATTCATTTATGGTTTCGTCGAAAGAATATGGCGCCCGCAAGTACAACGCCTGCAACACCAATAGAAGCTGCTGTGATTAGAAACAAGTCGACATTCAGGAACAAATGGGAATCTGTTGTTGAATTAGGTAGTTCGACTACAGAAGCCTCGACAAGCCACTTGGCAACTTGAAACAGAATGCTCCATTCTGAATCAGGATCATTCAGACCATCGTAAGCGGGTGTGCCATCCCAATCACTGCCTTCCTCGTATTCTGGATGAGGGCTTGAGAGAAAGACAGTGCCTTTATGATGCCTGAATGCAACCATACCAGCTTTG
Organism: uncultured archaeon; assembly: GCA_964413775.1. Lineage (GTDB taxonomy): Archaea > Asgardarchaeota > Thorarchaeia > Thorarchaeales > Thorarchaeaceae > MP5-2226. The sequence goes on along the minus strand of CAYPUO010000470.1, from coordinate 3,008 downwards.
CCATTGTAGTCATATCTGGCGATGGGAATCATGGAGGCTCCTGCCCATGGCTCGAAGTATTGCGACCCCCAGTATAAGACAGAAACGTTTTCCGGACAGCCTGAGAGGTCAGGTCCAGTCGATAAGCAGTTGATATGCATAATTGTCAGATGCTGCGTAGTGCCAGGCTCATAGACTGGATGCATAGTACCATTAAGAAGATGGAGGTAATTCGCGCCAAAGGTTGATCCACCACAAATTCCAAAATATGAGCCACCATCTGAAACAAAATCCTTGACTTTCTGCACTCCAGTCGTGTTTAGGTCACGATAGTAGCTCCCTTCGGACCCACCTGGAAAAACAACAATATCATAGTCATCAAGGATACCGTCACGGATTTGAAACGCAGAAACAGGCTCAGCTGTTGCGTTCATCCATTCGAACATCCTAGTAAGTGCAGTGTAGCTCGAACTCATCACGCCGGCACCAACATAGACTGCAACATTGACACCTGCTAAATCATAGTCTTCAGTCTGTCCCTGAGCCTTTGCTGGCAGTAGAACTACTGGGGCAAGTATCAATAATAACACTAGACTAACCATGCGCTGATGACGTATTGAAACCTGTCTATGGCGCATTTAGAGCACCTTCATGTCAGTGGTTGAACTTGTCTTGGGCTATTATAATCACACAGTTCGACGCAACTATGAGTTTCAACCTCATAGTGACAACAATCAAGTATTCACGGAGTTTCGGAAGAAAAATAAGTCACCAAGTGGATGTTTCTCTTTGGCTTGAACGATGACTGCATTCCAAGTGATGATATCAGGTAGAAAGGGAAAGGCACTCCTAGTAGGTGCAATAATCCTAGTGTTGAGCTTAGTTTCGACTTTCACTTTGACGTATTATGCGGATGCCGAACACCCCTATTCAATCATGCATCATACGCTTGAATCTGGAGACGGCACCCTGATTCAAGCACTCGTGTATACACCTGCTGACACTTCTGGCAGTTGCCCGGGCGTCGTGGTTGGACATGGATTCTGCGAAAACAAGGAGTACATGCAGGCATTGTCAATCGAGCTCGTGAAGCGTGGCTTTGTGGTTGTAAGTATTGACTTTCGGGGGCATGGGTCCTCAGATGGCTACCTAAGTGATTTCGCCCGGAGCAATGGGCTAGTTCTGGATATGCTTGCCGGGGTGAATTACCTAGAAGGCTTGGGATTCGTAGATAAAATCGGACTAGCGGGCCATTCAATGGGTGGAGGGACTGCCATGCTTACGGCATCACAAAATCCAACGAAAATCAATGCAACAGTTGCGATTGGAGCACTGACCACATTCTCTTCAAGTGGGGATCTCACCAAAGTGCATAACCTCCTCGCCACTTACGCTTTGTACGACCAGGGAATAACTCGAGAGGAAGGGCTGGAGTTCCTAAAATCATATACAGGACGCAACAACGTTGAGATTGGAACCCGCTACGGGAGTTTCCAGGATGGGAATGCCACGGAGGTATCAATAAGCCCGTATGGCGACCATCTCATGGAGCCCATCAACTCTGAAATAATCTATGAAGCTGTCCAGTGGTTTGAGCAGGCCTTCAACGGAGCAGAAGCATCAGACATTCATCTGACCTCTCAATATCTCATCGTTTCACTCATTGTATCACTCACGGGAGTGCTCCTGGTGCTGTTCGTATTCATGGCATATGTAGGTGCCTACATCTTCAAGGGCACGCAAGTGCATCCCCGCGCACCAGAGGCAGACAAGGGATTCCCGGTCAAACCAATTCTGGGTTATCTGCTTGCCGCGTTTATAGGATTCGTTCTCTTGCTGCCACTCTCTTCCTACTTTGTGGACGTCGCACCTATTACGATGTTCAATTCAGTTTTTGGGGGCCAAGTGGTTGGACTTGCCACAGGAGTCGCTATTGCCATCTTGCTTTTCTCCTACGCAGGAAGAAAGCTACGGCTGAGTACAATCTTGGTACGGATGAAAGAGATGATATCGACCTCTCCGTTCAGATCTGTTCTCTATGGTTTCTTCACTGGACTACTGAGTATCATCGCCTTTATGGCAATGTATGATTGGAGTTTCGTTACGTCAGTACCAACCATCAGAGAAACTGGAGTTATCTTCTCACTCGTCTTTCTACTGTTCCCATTCTTCTTCCTCAGGGAGTTCTATCTTCGCGGGTATATCCAGGAGCGCCTAAGATACTCAAGCAGAATCAAGGAGTATTTCATGATGTTAGTCATTGCTGTCTTCAGTGATATCCTAGTCTTTATCCCAGTCATGATGATTGGCTGGCAGACTGTGACTCTTGGATTCATTGCACTGGCTCTGACTGCGGTTACCTTCTTTGTCATCTTCCAGCACATCCTACTCACATGGAACTACATGAATTCAGGTCGGAATATCCTCGGCTCAACTGTGTTTTACTGTATCGTGTTCGCATGGATGGTAATTTGCTTCTATCCATTTGGCCAACCGATGAGTCTAATCAGATAGATAGCTCTATGATCTCAAAGGAGGAATGCCCTTATATCAGGCGCATTATCACGCTTAGATGTTGGTAGACTTGATTGAATGGCTGAATCTTGTCCTGCTTGTCCTGAGTGCAGTCTTCTCTCTTCACTTCTACGTTAAGAGCGTTCAACCCGTGAAACTCGAAAAGAAAATTGGGAGATAGCATACGAGAAGTGTGAACGATATCGTATCTATGCGACAGTTCCATTTGTGCTCTTCTTTGTTTCCTATGTTATCTATTTCTTCTATCCGTTGCCACTTCCAATTCCAAATGTGCTGCCTTGGGACTATTCGATTTCAATCATCGCAGCAGTCCTCTTGGCAATTCCTTCATTCGCATTAATGGGAATTGGTGCAAGGGATGCAGGAAGCGAAACGCTGAGTCCAAAGAAGGAACATACAATGTACGGTGGAATCTATAACAAGATTCGACATCCCCAGTCATTGGGAGAAGTCTGGACGGGACACATACTTGCACTAGTGCTCAACAGCACCTT
>CAYPUO010000469.1:0-3484 GCA_964413775.1 uncultured archaeon | reverse complement strand
CTTGCAGACAGAGCAGAAGAGGGGCTTAGTGTAACAACTTCGGTTGCAAGAACACGAATCACCCTTCTTCCGACCACCATGAGACCCAGCGCCATTCCAAGACCACCTACAAGCAATGGCACAATCAACGAAGGGACTTGAAGCCATCCCAAGTCGATGTTTGATGTGAATTCTGGTAGTGAAACAAGTGGAGCAATGGCATTTGCCACATCATTACCGCCCCTACTGAGGCTAATAACAATGAGAAAGCCGGCCAATGCATACGCTGCTGCCTTCTCTTGCTTTTCTAGCGAAGAGAGCCCCGCCGCTTTCCTCTGAAGCTTTCGGACCATTGAGAAAACAAATCCAGCTATTACAAAGCCTATAATCGGTGACAATAGCCACCCAGCAACAATCTCCACAACTACGCTCCACTCAACCGCCTCAAGGCCCCATCCTGCTTCTCCTATTATCGGAGCGACAAGTGCTACTCCAATAACCGAACCAACAATGCACTGAGTCGTGCTGATTGGTAGGCCTTTGGTCATTGAAGTAAGCAGGAGCCAGATTGCCATCGATATGAGAACCGCAAACACCATAGCCGTGGTCATCACCCTTCCGCCTACTAAGTCGGAACCAACCTTTTCCGAAACACCACCTCCCATGAATAATGCCCCGATGACAGTGATGATGCCGCCGATGAGTACGGCGACATTAATGGTGAACACTCTGGCACCCACTGCAGGCGCCATTGCCTCATCATTGCTACCTATGGCAAATGCTACGACGAAGCATATTGTGAGTAAGAGAACAAGTAGCAGTGGATCCAGTGAAGACACCGCCTGTACTATGAGTACTTCACTGCTAGCTCTCGAATGTAATCGCTGGCGTCCTCCGCTTTCTGTGCCACATCCACCATCCTTTCAGATAGAGACTTGAAAAAGATGACCTCATTTGGACGGTAGTCTGGACCACTGAGGAGTTTCCCTAGCAAATCAAACTGAATATTGCGCGTTTCTTCGCGTTCGTTATCCAGTTTTCGAGAGACATCGATAGCAGACTTGAAGTCGGTATACAGATACTTTATGGCATCTTGGAGTAAGTCTGTGCATATCCAGATCTTCTTACCAATCTCACGAATCTCACTGGGAGGCTTCATTGTTTTGCCCATCGCCATTACTCTTATGGCATTCTCAGCCGCATCGACCACATCATCAAGTGCCTTTACAAGGGTATGACGCTCCAAAGCAGCTTGAGGTAGGAAAGCTGATTTGGTGAGAATATTCTCCACTATGTCTTCCCCTATTTCATCCATCTCTCTTTCGAGCTGAATGATTTCCATCTCAATTTCCTTCACGATGGAGAATTTTCCTGCCTTCCACTCCTTTGCGGCCACGCATAGCTTGGCGCTTGCTGACTGCACGCCTTTACTTAATCGAATCAGAAGTTCATCTGCTCGTTTCTGTAAATCCTTGTCACCGGTGCCAAAAATCTTGGAGAATGCTCCCACTCTGTTCCACATCCTGGAATGTATCCATACCTACATAGAAACATCCAAGAAAAACCCTATGCAAAGAAGCGCGAGCCACGCAATCTGGTTCTAGATGAGTTAGGGATTCATGCATAGCCGTAGTGTAAAATGGATTCAATAGGGTCGTAGACATCTAGCTCTTCAGGACTGCCTTTATCCGCATGAGGCCAGCACCAATCTTCTCCTGCTTTGTAATCTTGAACGTCCCTAGAACCCCAGTGTGCTCGGCATGAGGACCACCACATAGCTCCATGCTGAAGTCATCCACGGAATAGACCGAAACAATCTCTCCATAGTTCTCCTTGAAAAAGCCAAGTGCTCCAGCAGCTATTGCATCATCATATGGCATCATTCTTCGCACTACTTCAATATCCTTGCCGATGACCTCGTTGACAAGCCGCTCCACCTCCTTAATCTCCTCAGGGGTGAGCTTCCTATCGAATGTGAAGTCGAATCTCAAGCGTTCCTTTGTAATATTGCTTCCATTCTGTTGGACCTGGTTGCCAAGGACCTTTCTCAAAGCGGCCTGAAGAAGGTGTGTTGCAGTATGCAGACGAGTTATCTCTTCACTATGGTCAGCAAGCCCGCCTTTGAACTTGCCTTGAGTTGCAGTCCTCGAAATCTCCCTGTGATGCTCAAACTCCCGCTGGAATTGGACCATATCAACTTTGATGCCATTCTCAACAGCTATTTCATGAGTCATCTCTACTGGAAGCCCAAAGCTTGTGAATAAGAGGAAAGCATCCTCACCGGTAATGGTGCCTGTTTCTTGAAGAATCCGCTCAAGCTTTCGGAGTGCCTTGTTCAGTGTCTTTCTGAACTTCCGCTCTTCGGTCATCAGATTCTGATGAATGAACTCCTTATTCCTCACAACTTCATCGTAGACATCCTTGTAGATGGCAATGACAATATCTGCCAATGTATTCAGGAAGCCCTCCTTTATTTCAAGCCTATCAGCAGAGTGAATTGCCTTTCTAAGGAGCCTCCGGACAACATACCCAGCTTCCACATTCGAGGGCGAGATTTTACGGTCGTCGGCCATTATCATTACTGCTGATTTCACATGATCAGCAACAATACGTATTAGTTGCGTCTGGTGCTCATCAGGGCTCTCAACTGACGACATCTCTTTGATTTTGCTGATTAACGGAAGGAAGAGCTCAGTATCAAAGACAGTGGGAACTCCCTGTAGCATCGCAGTAGTCCGTTCCACGCCCATTCCTGTGTCGATGTTCCGTCTATTCATAACCTCATATGTACCGTCAGTCTTCTTGTTGTAGTACAGGAAAACATCGTTCCAGACTTCAACGAAGTGTCCACAGCCACATCCTGGCCTGCAATCAGGGCCGCATCTGGGAATCTCATCAACCTCAATGAACATCTCTGTGTCAGGACCACACGGACCGGTCGTGCCTGCGGGTCCCCACCAGTTCTCGTCCTTAGCAAGATAGTAGATACGTTCCTCAGGTATCCCTAATGACTTCCAGATTTCCGCAGATTCCTCATCTCTGGAGGCATCTTTGTCACCCGCAAAGACAGTGACTGAAAGCTTGTCCGGATTGAAGCCAAGGTGTTCCTTAGATGTAAGAAACTCGAAGCTCCAACTAATAGCCTCCTTTTTCCAATAGTCATTGAGGCTCCAGTTTCCGAGCATCTCGAAGAAGGTAAGATGGGTTGTATCACCCACTTCCTCAATGTCCGTCGTACGCATGCACTTTTGGACACTTGTCAAGCGCTTGCCCTCTGGGTGTGGCTGACCGAGAAGATAGGGCACAAGTGGATGCATTCCTGCGGAGGTGAATAGTACCGTAGGATCATTTTCAGGCATAAGCGATGCGGAGGGTATAATCGCATGTTTCTTGGCCTTGAAGAACTCCAGATACCTCTTGCGTAGCTCACTTGCTTTCACAGTTTTCACCTTCGTTTCGCAGGTTTCAGTGACGCGAGTTTCATGAGCCATTAAAACCATTGTGC
>CAYPUO010000468.1:0-3489 GCA_964413775.1 uncultured archaeon | reverse complement strand
TAGGTATAGATATGGCCTACTGCAAGGGCTGTCTGAATAGTGGCACGTCAGTTGGGCAATGCGAGATAGCCATTCGCCTGACCAAGTGTAACATGACTTCTATCGAGCACTGCACCATAACCGGAGGTGTGACAGGGGGCTTGGGCATGCCTGTCCCCCCCTCATCATACAACGGAACATTCTCTTGGAATGCAACAGTACTGGAACAGACCCAAGAAGATGTCTGTCTAACCGGATGCAAGTTCGTTTCTGTTGAGTATTGTGACATCACTAGGGGTGGATGCGGAATACGAGTGGAAACATCTGCAAATATCACTATTGCTCATAATCTATTAACGAGCATGGACACTGGGATCTCCTTAGGTTATGGTGTCTGTAATTGTTCTATTGTTCAGAATCAGTTTGCGCTTCTCCAGCTTTTGGACAATGGGTACAACAACACTTGGAACAACAATTCATACTACGACTATGATATGAGTGGTACGTATCATATTCCTGGTCGGGCCTCCGCAGTAGATACCAATCCCTCATTGTATAGTAGTGGAAGTGAAGCTGGCTCCATATACGTGGTAGTCTTGCTATCCCTAGTTGTTGGTCTGACACTTCTTGGAGCTGTTGTCATAATGCGTAATATTCGCCATGACCGAGTTTCTGTGATATCTCAAGATGCGGGAAGTAGCTACACATAGGTCTGAAGCCAGGGACAAAAAGAGAACAGAGTATTCACCCTTTGCGGCAGAAGCGGAGGTTCGAGGTCATCGCAGTGATTGCACGGCAAGGCTTGTCTCTTCCAATTTCCTAGGCGTTATCTTAAGTGCTGGGTTTAACACCACAATACACGCTGACTCCAGCAAAGAACATTGAGTTCTCCCATCCAAGCCAACCATGACCGATGAATCTCTCCTTTGCTAAGATGCATTATAATACATCAGCAAGTTCCGATATATATGAGTCCGGTGTGAATCAGACATACCAGATGAAAAGGCTGCAATAGTCATTATCATCTGCATGGCACTCCTCAATGCTCCGCACCCAACATACAATCAGGACATACGTTCATCTGTTGTCTGGAGTGAAAACTTCGATGACTGACTCCTTGACGGTTACTTTGTCTTTGATATCGATGATTGTGCTCAGATAGGCGTGAACCCAGCTACTCGAAGTACCATCTTCGTGGCTGCAAGAGAAAGTCCCATGCTTGACAATATAGTTGTCACCGAGAGGTTTCCAACCGAAGAAGGCACCCTTCCAATAGCCCGTACCATTCTTACTTGTTCTGTTATTGTAATTGCTCTCCTGAGCGATACAAGATTACGTTTTAGAAAGTGTCATCAGCCACAAGAAAGATACTTACGGAAGGATGGTCGCAACAAGAGCTAGTGATGCTTTAGCATGGAGAGGTGGTTTCAGAATGAATAGGGCTGACGATGACGATATGAGCATCTCTGTCAATACCAAGGCTCTGTTGTTACTGACACTCAAGGTGATTCTTACTAGTGCTGTTCTGTTTATACCAGTGGACGTCCTCTATGCGTGCCGATTCCTCCTCTACAGTCTCTATGGTCCTCCTAGTCCTGCAAGCGTTCCATATGTAATCATCGTTTGTTTGCTTGTTGCATGGTATGTTTTTGCATATCTTCTAGTTCTGCCACACTTGGGCAAACGGATTGAGAACTATGTAAGAACAAAGCGCATTGACTAGAACCTAACAGAAAATGGCAATCTCACTTATCATACACCAATTGTCGAGATATTCACTGCTGGCATTCAACAAGATGACTAGATGTGTTATGCAGAGGATACGGAGCAAGTACCTGAGCATATATTGTATTTCCAGAAACGTATGGGCATGGCTATCATGGACACCTTGCTAGGGCTATTGATGGGACTAATCGTCGCATTTCTTGTATACGTCGTGATGACTGCTCGTCTTCGCCATCGGATTGAGAACGTGCAGGCTGAGTTTGAAAAGACATGGCTCGAACAGGAGTCCTCTATCAGGAAAGATGCAGCCAGCAGGAGCCGCAGTGTACTAAAGGGCAAGATTGCCGAACATATGGTCCCGCTGATTCCAGAGGTCTTTCGATATGAGCCTGCAGATGCAAGGTTCATCGGAGCACCGATTGACTACCTCATCTTCGATGGATTTACGAGGGTAAAGGACGAGGGTCTCGATGAGCCTATTACTATCATCCTCGCTGACGTCAAGACCGGAAATGCTAAACTCAGTCGGACTGAAAGAAAGATCAAAGAAGCAGTGGATGCAGGGAGAGTCAAGTGGGAGACTATTCAACTGGAGTTCTAGTGCCTTCTAATTCCCACCGTATACTGGTCACCAAAGCTAGTTGGTTGCATGCGATTACTCGCAGAAGCACTCTTTCATTGCTGCTCTAACAATAGCATCACGTATCGACCCTTCTTGTGGCAGACCAACAATGAACTCGTCACAAATCTCTATTGTTGGCAGGGCAACGATTCCCACCTCGTCGGCAAACGAATCGTCCAACCCAACATCAATTTCCCTGATGGCTGACTCAGACACGCGGAACTGCTGGAGTGCTTCTCTAAGCATCTCGTCAGCTGGATTGCAGAACAAGCAGTGCTCTCCCTTGTAGAAGACCACGCAGCTCTTCTTGCCGCAGGCAACTTGGCATTCGGTGGTGAAGTCAGCTTGTGCTTCGGCTTTCATGCAGCATCATTCCGGTGGTGGTTTTCTCGACAGCTAGAGCAATTAGTCCTTCTCTCGTTGTCATGTGTACTTGGCCCCTAAGGCTTATAGAGCTATATTGTCTGGACCGGACGAGTAAATGAGTCATTCCAGAAGCCTGGCTCCAATTATCCTCCCAAAATTGGTCGCCTCAACAATCTCGGGTTCAAGTACAGGTCCCTTTCTGCTCTCCACTTTTGCAGACACCCCTTCACCAATCAATTCAATGCCCGGAAACTTCTCCGATACAATTCCTGCGAGTTTTGTGAGGGCTACAGCCTTATTTCCTCCAGTATAGGTGTCGAATACGCCGCCAATCCTGTTTCTCACATGAACGATTGCTGCGCGTTCCAAGAACCTGATCATATTGAGTGCTGGTGCCTGATTATGGTTTGGGCATCCAAATAGAATTGCATCATAGTTGCAGATTTCATCTGTATGAAGTTCGCTTGTTTTGACAACCTTGCAAGTGATATCACCTGCCCCCCGAACACCTCTAGCTATGGCATCTGCTACTCTCCTCGTGTTGCCGTAGAGGCTCTCATAGATAATCACCGCACGCTTCATTGCACATCGGCTCTCATTTCTCCCCCGCTACTTATGTGCATTACCATAAATTCGGCTATTCGTGTGTGTTCGGCCCGATGATTTCTTCTTCTTTCAGCCGTCTCCTTATCATGCTGTAAAGCAAGTCCACCTGTTCATAAGTAAGCTTTGGAATCTTGGATTGTATGTAGCTCCTCTTCATATTTGCATCTAAGTATTCGTCATTGATTACTTTC
>CAYPUO010000467.1:0-3502 GCA_964413775.1 uncultured archaeon | reverse complement strand
CATACAGGCTCTTCTGGACTAGTTTCAAGTACCTAACAGACCCTTGGCACGGGCTCTCCATAGGGCACTTGGACAATCTTTCGACCACCGATCTGTGTCTTCATTACAACTCGAGGAGTGCCCGCTTTCACTTTTCCAACGACCTGTGCATTCTCGGTCGTCTTGAAGTCGCTCAGAGCAGACAGGACACGCTCTGTGTATTCTGGGTCCACGGTCATGACTGCCATCCCCTCGTTACTCATATTGAGAGGGTCAATACCAAGTATCTCACAGAGAGACCTCACTTCCTGCTTTATGGGTACTAGTGTCTCATCAAGCTCAAACTCAACCTTCGACTTTGATGCAATCTCATTTAGTGCCACGGCAGTCCCGCCGCGCGTCGGGTCCTTCATGGCATGGATGCCCCCCGTGTCAAGACACCTCTTTATTGGCTCCCATAGAGGCGCCACATCACTTACCAAGTCAGTTTCGAACTTGAGCCCCTCCCTGTGTGCAAGCAGGGTTGTCCCATGGTCACCAATCGTTCCTGTGAGAACAATATCATCTCCAGCCTTTGCGCCAGCATCGGAGATTGGGGCATCAAGATAGACTCTGCCGATTCCTGCTGTAGATATGACAATACCATCAAGTGTACCACGGGGCATCACCTTTGTGTCGCCAGCTATCATCGCAACACCAAGTGGTTCAATAATCGAGTTTAGAGACCTGAGGATTTCCTGCAATGTTTCGATTTCTGTGCCCTCTTCGACAATGACGGTGTTCGTCATGGCAACAGGCTGTGCACCCATCACAGAGAGATCATTTACTGTTCCGCAGGCAGTCAGTGTGCCTAGGTTTCCGCCGGGGAAGAAAATGGGATGGACTGTACGAGCATCTGCACAGACGATGAGCTTGCTTCCATCTATGGGGAGTGTGGCACCATCGTCCATCTCGTCAAGACCAATTGTACCGAGTTTTCTCCGCCCAAAAGAGGGTATAATGACCTCTTCTAGGAGTTTCTGCATGGTCTTACCACCTGCCCCATGGGCTGTTTCAATCTTGGTCATGCTTGGAACCTCGGAATGCGATGGTTACGGACAAACGACAGGCCTTATCAAATGGATGCTTCATACGCACACGAGGATGCATTTTCATATCCTGATAACTACATCTTAAAGTTTAAAACGGGAACTCATCAAGCGACACTGACTAATCCAAGAGGTAGTCTACAATGGGAATCTGGCACGGTAGATCTGGACGCACTAACACTGGTGCAAGAATCAAGAAGTTCAAGGGCAAGCGAAAGCACCAGATGGGTAGAGTTCCCACAGAAACAGTCATGGGAGATACAAAGAGGAGGGTAATTGATAGCAAGGGTAAGACCAAGAAGATGCCGGCTATATCTATCGCACAAGTCAATGTCACAGATCCCAAGAAGAATACAACTGAGCGTGCAGAGATTGAGGATGTTGAGAACAATCCGGCAAACACAGACTACCAACGCAGAAAAGTAATCACTCGAGGCACCATAATCAAGACCTCGAAGGGTCGTGCACGTGTGACCAGCAGACCTGGTCAAGATGGCATAATGAATGCTGTCCTGATTTAGGAACTGAACTGTCAGATGGTGGATGACGACCAAGCTCATCAAGCGGTTTTTGACCAGACATCCAATTAGAGGACTGCAACTGCCGTTCTAGATAGCAGTTAGTCTGATGCTGCCACCTCTGCTCGGATATCAGTGATTACGAATTCCTTGCCTCCAACAATCTCGGTTGCGCTACTACCACACTCTGGACATTTCATGGGGGCGAATGCTGCCATTTGTGGAGGCACATCCGGGTCTGCATTTGACTCAGAGGTAGCACCACAGTCCTCGCACTTCAAGACACCTTTCTTCTTGATGATTTTGAGCTTCGCACCTTCCGCAACCGTATTCTTGCTTGCTATCTCGAAATTGAAGGCCAACTGCTCTGGAATCAGGAATGTGAACTCTCCCACCTCAACGTTAACCTCCATCACTCGTACTACATTGTTCTGTTTTGCGGCCTCAACCACTGTTTCAACAATCGAGAGGGCTGCCGAGAATTCATGCACGTTTCATGACTCCGAGTCCATTGCGTTATCCTGTGTATTAAGGCGTTTCCGCTATGGTACACTTTACAAGTTTCAGGCGCCATATATTCATTAATGGATTCTTTGAAGACAGACCTAGGAGACAATATGGATGGACAACAACGACCCTGGCACTATTGATAGAATCGAGGCTGCGATTAAGGACCTTGATCTCGATTATATGAGAGGGTGGGTATCAGAGGACGAGTATAACCAGAAAATGGAAGGCCTCCGAACCCAGCTCGAGGCAGCCGGTGGAATGCCCCCTGCAAGAACGCCATCTCCAATCATCGAACCAACAGAACTGGCATCAACTAAGCTGACTCACCACGTAGAGAAGAAGGCTACCATTGATCCAGTAAGCGCTGTGAAACGGGCTGTTCAAGGTCTCCGGAAGATACCAATTGAGAGAATAGCACAGGACTCAGGAATCGCAGCACATGAGGTCGCTAAGATTCTCACAGACCTTCTTGACGGCCGGGAAATCTCGGGACGTGTTGACCATGAATCAGGTGACTTCATTCTCGGGACTGGCACGGGTCCAGCACCAAAGACTGTTCATGGTTGTCCATACTGCAGAGCTGAGCTTGACAGAGTTGCTGTGAGAGGTGAAACTGTCACCTGCAATATCTGTCGACAGTCATTCATTATCATGTAGGACTTGTCGGCGGTGTTTGTTAGAATGGACAACTTCAGTCCTAACAAATATATCCAAAGAATCTCAACTGAATGCTATATCAGTATCGAGTGAGTGTGTCGATGAATTTCGTTGAAGCATGCCTCAAGGGTGATGAGTCTGAAGCAGTCAAAGCACTAGGAGAGATGTTACCACGAGCTCAGCCTGCTGCCACTTGGGCAATCTTGATGCACGCGGCTTCATGGCATGAACAGAGAACCTACGACACACCTCATTCAAGCATCATCACTTTCGCTATTCATCGAATGATAGAGGACTTCGGATTTCAGGACAGACTCCTTGAGAGCCAGCCTGAATACTCACCAATAGATGCACCTGATGACCTGAAACACACTATCCAGCTTGCCCTCATCCAGAGACTTGCCCAACATCTTGCGGCTGTAGACCACTGGCTTCCCGAGAAAGGGCCCAGATATGGCATACAGTCAGGGGTAGATTCGCCAGGGAATCTTCTCAGGAAGTTTTCTCAAGCAATGAGACAGCACAGTATTCTTGGTGCAATGGAAGGTGCGGTCGGGCTTACCACAATGGACCAGAGAGTCCGTTTGACAAGAATGGCTGTTTCGATGGCCGCTGAGCATCCAGATAGTCTAGGACATGGGTTCATAATGCCAGTTTCTCTTCTGGCTGAGATTCCACCGGAGAAGTACAGAAACCCACATATTGCAGCCCTCTGGCACCTCTTCGAGTATATGGTCAGGAAGGTGCCAT
>CAYPUO010000466.1:0-3503 GCA_964413775.1 uncultured archaeon | reverse complement strand
TACTAACCTCGTAAGTTGGGGAAAGAGAACAACAGCATCTCCTAGAAATGAGTGTGAAACAAATGGTCAAGATCAAAGACCCTGAGGCAATCAAGAGACTCATCCTGTCAAACGACTATGAGCATAAACGAATTATTAGCATTAGTGCACACATTGACCACGGTAAGACAACCACGACCGACTATCTGATGCGCCGTGCAGGTCTCATGAGCGACGCAGCTGCTGGCCAAGCGTTAATGACAGATAGCGACGAAGAGGAACAGGAACGAGGAATTACAATCTTCACCTCTGTTGTCCTGCTGAACTTCGAGGTCGAAGATCAGGAATACCTTGTTCAGCTATCAGATACTCCTGGACACCTTTCATTTACGGGAGAAGTGTCCCGAGCACTCCGTGCTAGTGATGGCGCAGTCATTCTTGTTGATGCCCTTGAGGGTGTTATGACTCAGACTGAAACAAACATCCGCCTCGCCGTAGGTGGGGAAGCGTGCAAGCCTGTTCTCTTTGTTAACAAGGTTGACCGCCTAATCAATGAGTTGAAGCTGCCTCCCAAGAAGGTGTACGAGAGAATTGACGTCATAATAGCCAAGGTCAACGAGCTGATTAAGAAGGTCGCTCCGAAGGAATACGCATCCGAGTGGAAGGTAAACTTCAGTGAGGGCAGTGTTTCCATTGGAAGCGCAAAGACCGGCTGGGCTTTCACTATGAAAACTCTTGAGAAGAAGGGTATCAAACCCACTGTCGTATTCGAGAAGTACGGTGAAGGCGACGAGCGCTGGCTCAGAGACAACCTGCCTCTCGATGAGGCACTTCTGGAGATGATTGTTAAGCATCTGCCGAGTCCACGAGAGGCACAGAAGTACAAGATTCCGCGAATCTGGAAAGGTGACTTGAATAGCCCAGAAGGAAAGGCGCTCACTGAGTGTGATCCTAATGGTCCATTGCTCGGGATGATAACTAAGATTTTCGTTGATCCCAAAAGCAAGCGGCCCACGCTCATCGGTCGAGTGTTCTCAGGAACAGTCAAGTCCGGACAGAATATCCGACTTGTAAGTATGCGACAGAATGTTCCAATCAAACGACTTGGAGTACAGGAAATCACCGACATTCTACCGATGGAAGAGGTTCCGGCTGGAAACCTGTTTAGTGTCTTCGGTTTTATGTGTCCTTCAGGAGAGTCATTTGTCGAAGCTGACTCCGATATGGCTGGCTTTGAGCCAATTGAATATGCGAGTGAGCCAGTTGTTAGTAGAAGTATCAAGCCTGTTGATCCACAGGATATTGCAAAACTGGGGGACGTAGTATCCAAGTGGATCATGGCGGATCCCACTGCCCGATTCATACATGACAAGGAGTCAGGCGAGTATCGTCTTGACGGCATCGACCCCTTGCAGATTGAGATTCTTACTAAACGAATCAACGAGCAGGTGAAGATACATGTTTCTGAGCCGATTATCGTCTATCGAGAGAAGATATCTGAGCGAGGTTCTGAATTCCATACAAAGAGCCCCAATGGGCATAACAGGATTAGAATCTATATTGAGCCTCTGGATGACAAAGCTGTTGACCTCATTCGGAGAAGACATATCACAGCTGATCAGAATGACCGCGAGCGTGCTCAGATTCTGAGAGATGAAGCCGGCTGGGATGCAAAGGAGGCTCGCAAAATCCTTGACGTTTATGAATCATCCATCCTTGTTGACGCGATGAGTGGTGTTCAGAGGTTTGACAGGATCTGGCCATATGTGCAAGCCACATATAGAGAATTCATTGACGAAGGGCCTCTTGCTCATGAGCCCGTCATGGGCATAAAGGCTGTCATTACCGATTCGACTATTCACACTGATCCTGCTCACACAGGCTACAGCGAGGTTGCAACCATGACAAGTGCTGGTCTGAATATGGCCTTCCTCACCGCAAAACCGGCGCTCTTTGAACCCATTCTAAGTGCAGACATAAAGACTCCTACTGACACCCAGGGTGGCGTCATCAAAGTACTGACTGGTCATAGAGGTCAGATTCTTACCATAGAAGCTGAAGAGGATACGGTGACTGTCAAAGGTACACTTCCCACAGCTGAAACAATAGGAATTGCTGATGAGTTCCGTAGCGCGACTGCTGGACGCAGTTTCTTTGGTTATCAGTTCCGTGGCTTTGAACCATTACCCGGAAACATGCAGGAAGAGAAGATTCTTGAGATTCGCGGTCGCAAGGGCATGCCTGAAGAGATGCCCAGCCTGAACTCTTGGAATCGATGGATCTACAAGCGGACCTAGTCTTCAATTAAACTGGTGATGCAGCAGTGCATCACCTCTCTCTCCATCTTTCGTCCTATGTGACAATCTATTTCTACTGCTTCGATTACACGTGACTGAGGCAATCTGAAATTGGATGTGACAAAAGAACTAGAGCGACTAGTGAGTTACAATACTGTGAATGATCCCCGCGAGAACCAGCGTCCAACTCCTGAATGTGCAAAGTACATAAACTCCAGATTTCAGGACTATGGCTTTTCCACAGATCTGATTGAATCTGATGGTTATTTCACTGCGTTTGGCATGAAAGGCACAGGACCTTTCAAAATCCTATTCCTGGCACACTATGATGTCGTGCCTCCAGGTGATGACTGGAAGACAGATCCCTTTACTCTTCAACTGGATGGTGACAGGGCATATGGGCGAGGGGCGTGTGACAACAAGGGAAATGTTGTGTCACTGATTAAGGTGGCCGAAGCTTACAACCTGCAACCGCTCTCCTGTACTCTCATGTTGGCAGCGTCTGGAGATGAAGAAATCGGAGGGAAAAATGGTGCCTTGCCACTGCGCGACTATTTAATGAAGAAAGGCCTCTTTCCTGACCATGTTGTCATAACCGATGGCATTAACCAAGTGATTATTCACAGACGAAGAAACGTCCTTCCTGTGCGCATTAAGACAAAACGAAAGCCGAAGATGATTAAAGGCGAGGAGGAAACCATACGGTTCGAAACGAGCATCTTCGGTAGCGATTCTAGACATACAGCATATCAGCGCCCTGGCGTGGACAGACATGCTTTTCTGGCAGCATCCAAGTATCTTGATTTGAATGGGTATGCAGTTGTAAAGTCAGTGCGTGGAGGGTTTGTCAAGTCGAATGTCATTCCTGCTTGGGTAGAACTCGATGTCATTCACCCCTCACGAAACGGGCAGGAGGAGGAATACGATGAAGCGCTGACAGCGCTGGTTCGGGCACTTTTACCCATTACGACTTCATCGTTTCCAACCAAGTATTCTGACCTGGGAACGGTTATCTCACCGAATCTATTTGAACGCGAGGACGACCTCTGGAGTCTGTACTGCGATATCCGCTCTATGACTAATGATGCAGATGTTGTCGAATCAGCCATTAGAGAGTCGTTGGAAGGAAGACTTGACATTGACTCTCTCAAGGTCTATGGTGTTGCTGGATTTGTTGACTACTATCCCAAATCAAAAATGATAACAGCTGAGGAAAGAGCACTGTTG
>CAYPUO010000465.1:0-3512 GCA_964413775.1 uncultured archaeon | reverse complement strand
GTCCAGAGTTAGGAATGTCTGCGCAATGAGAATAGGATGCCGACGAATAGGCTCAGTAACCGATGAGATGAGCTTGACATTTTTCGTAACAACGGCACACGCTGCCATTATAGAACTCAGTTCGAAGTAAGTGTGCGGAGATTGCTGAAACATGGCAAGAGGAGTGATATCTGGCGTCCAAATACACTCGGGGACAAACCCAGCAAAGTGATCTGGAAATGCCATGCTATCATAGCCAAGGTTGTCAATTGTCATCGCGTTCTTCTGTGCGTTATCCCATGGGGGCAAGAATGGACCCGGCGCACCTATCTTAAGGTCATGAATATCTGTCATTCTTACTCCTCAGCATACCGAACTAACGTTCCCTTTACATTATCATAGTCCTTGATGGAGAGCCATTCGTCTATTCCATGGAAATTACTATCCTCAGCAATAGTACCGATGCAGACAGTTGGAATGCCTGCGTTGATGAAGAAGTTACCGTCATTGCCACCCAAGTCTGCCGCTATGGGAATATCAGGGCTCATGACCTCCTTTGCTGCCTGGTAGAGCCTCTTTACATGAGGATTCTCTGGGTCTGTTCCCCAGCCAGGGTATTTTGCAATGAATCTAACAGATGTATCCACGCCAGTTTCATCCTTTGCCTTCTCCAAGAATGCCTCAAAATCTTTTGCTACAGCCTTGGCATCCTCTTCAGGGATTGTCCTGCAATCAAATGAGATTTCAGCTTTTCCTGGTATGATGTTTGTCTTACTCCCTGCCTTATAGACCGTTATGGAAAAGCGCCCCCAGAGCTTTTGGTGGGGGCTTCCTGGAGGCGCAGGGAACTCTGACTCGATTTTTCTCCGCATATCAGCATAGTCTAACATTACCTGCATCAGGGGGATGGATAGATGGATTGCATTTGCGAACCGGAAAGGATACCCTGCATGGCCCTGGGTGCCATGCACAGTCACAGTCCCTGCAACGACTCCACTTGCTCCAATAGCAACGTATGTTGGTGACGAATCGACAACAATCCCAAAGTTTCCACGTATCTTTGGTGGACCATTGATAAGATAGTCAATGCCCCACTCTCCGCCTATTTCCTCATTTGGGCTGATCAGAATCTTATAGTTCCTCTTGGAGGTTCCCTTTTTTAGGAGCTCTCGAGCTGCGGAAACGCTTGCGACTACATTGCCCTTGTTATCAGTCACACCGCGTCCATAGATCTTATCGCCTTCAATTGTAGTATCAAATGGAGGCCGCGTCCATGCGTCCACATCACCTGCAGGGACAACGTCGTAGTGGGTACAGAGTAACACTGTTTCTTTGGACCCCGAGTCAAGGGTTGCTACAACATTGGGTTGAGGCTTTCCGTCATGCTTTGAGTCAAACACTTCCACATCTAGACCTGCCTCTTTACAGTATTTTCTGATAATCTCGGCACATCTCTCATAGTCTTTCTTCTCCTCGCTGTTTGTATCAATCTGGACAATATCTCTGAGGAAAGACTTCTCCCAGGCATCCATCGCGTTTCATCTCCAACAGATTCGCAGGTTCTACGTGCACAGTTGTGGCTCATTAGTATTCCGCAGTATCATTTCTGGCAGGTCTGGCAATAGTTTGTCTTGAACCTGTTTGCACTCACTTCAGAAACTCTGTTCCCGCACAACGGACAGATTCCATTACGTTTTCCATGTATCATCAGGAAATCACGTTTTTCCAACGCAATCTCGTTTAGGGGACGTTTCATGAGAATCTCCTTAAACTTGAGGAGTACCTTGCGCATTGCATCGTAGAGCTTCTCGACCTCGTCATCTGAGAGAGATGCCCGTCTTCTAAAGGGGAGAATACCTGCAAAGAGAAGGATTTCATCCGCGTAGGCATTTCCGATTCCCTTGATGAAGTGCTGGTTTCGCAGGACATTCTTGATCTGACCATTATGGCGTCTTATCCTCTGCCTGAAGACATCTATAGTCAGAGCAGGGTCTAGTGCCGAAGGTCCTCTATCTGCGAAGTCAGCTACTGCACCGTACTCACCTTTCTGGACAAGGTACACTCTTCCCATCTGTTTTCTATCGCTGTACCATAGAGACCTGTCATCAATCACTATAGCTATCGCATCCTCTCTGATAGGTTTCCTCGGAATGCTCGCAACTCTTATTCTACCAGTCAGCATCGGATTGACTACTATCTCGTGGTTATCCGATAATGATATGATTAGGAACTTGCCATCTGCCCTGAAGGCTTTGAAATGCAGACCGGGAAGTGTCTTCTCAAAATCCTGAGCAGTTGATCCATACAGAATGATATGATTGTATACCGTAGCCTCCTTGATATCGGCACCCTTCAGAGCTTCGTCCAGTTTGACTGCAATTGCCTCAAGTTCAGGAAGTTCGGGCACTTGACCATCGCCTAGCAATCTTAATGGCAGTGGAATCTCTTAAGAATCTCCCTTAATTATGGATTGCCACATAGTTATGTCATGAGGAGTGCATATAGCATTCCAGCAATCACCGCGACGAATACAAGCAAAGCGAGGATGATCCTTGGCCGAAGAGTTGCGGGTTCCTTGGGATAGAATACGGTTCTAGGTCTAGTAAACAGCGCGTAAAACGGCATGACTAGCAGTATCCCCCATGGGACAGTGAAGAACCAGCTTTCAGATTCAGAAATTGATATACTTTCTCTCAATGCCAATCCTGGATTCCTAAGGAGATGCGCTGTGATGTCTGTGAAATAAATGAAACAGAAAACGAGAGTAAGAGGAAGCCCAAGTGTGAGACCCAATAGAATCCGATTCAGCATAGACTCTTGAACACCCTCAGAGGCTCTTTGTATGAGCCGCTTTCGTACAAAGAAATACATAATCAAGCATAGAGGTATGAGTGAAGCCATTACTATTTCAAACACGATAATTCCCTTGTCCTATCTGCCATATTTCGATGCTGAATTGTCTGTGGATTGTACTCTCTTCCCACGGGTTCTCAATTTTCTCCCGTAGAATTGAGTTATGCTCCCCAATTACTCTCTCTACAGACTCGTTAAGAATCTTCTTAATTTCATGCATTTCTTTCACAATGAGAAGGTCATTCTCAAACTCACCTTAGTCTGTGCAGTAACTCATAGCTGATTACCAGTGTCATTGAAGGAGAACATTTAGCTCCTTGCACCTGCTGAACCATTCTGACTAATGAAGGACGTTTGCCCATGACTTCAAGCCTCCTTGGCCATATCATCTATAGCTGCTAGGCGTCCCGGATGTTCCGATGCCAATCTACGAGCATGTCATAGCGAAGTTTTTTGTAGCTCATTAGCATTTCATCTACGACCAATGCCGAGATTGAGGAAAGAAGGGATATGACCAATATCATTGAAACGGCGAATCTGACGAAAATCTTCGGACGGAAGCTAATCGCCGTCAACAACGTGAATCTAGAGGTCGAGGAGGGGACTACTTTCGGTTTTCTCGGGCCAAATGGTGCAGGCAAGACAACGACCATCAGACTGCTGCTCGGACTGATCCATCC
>CAYPUO010000464.1:0-3515 GCA_964413775.1 uncultured archaeon | reverse complement strand
TCCCGCGTTCTGGCACAGACCGAAGGACATTGATGAGCTGCTCGATGCACTCATTGACAGACTGCTAGTGCACATTGGGGCCAAGGAGAGAGCGCAAATATCGTGGACAGGCGAGAGCTGATATTCACATCAAGTAGAGACCCAACGTTAGTGTGTGTGAGCAGTATCTACACCGGATTGGAACTCTCTTTCCAAGCTCTTCTACCAGTTCTGGATCTAGTGGTGCTCCACAGCGGAGGCATATCCACGAGTCCATCGTCTCTGCAAGCTCATCAATGGTCGTGGGTAGCATGGCTATATCATCACCAAGTGCCTCCACTTTGACAGTCGCATGCCGTCCGTTCTCTGGTCCCGTAATCAGGAAGACGACTGCAACCTTCTTGCCGGTATACTTACCTTCTGCAAAGCCGCGTATTGTTCCAATGAACTCTCCTCCAACAATCTTTTCATCAGTATCGATGACATGGAAATTCTTTGCCGGTAAGAGCTTCTCGGCTTTTGTAAACAGCACCTTGGCATTCCACTCCAGTGTCTGTTCCTGGTCCGCCTTTGTGAGGCCGCCTAAAATGAGATCAAATTGCTCTGAAGTGGCCTTGTTTGGCTTAAGCAAGTCACAGACTGAGCGGATTACGTACGGTTCCACCTGCATTGTATGTAATTGGTCCCTGAAATCAATGTATGAAACCGTAGCAACTACCTTTCCTTGAACACAATCCTTGGTCGGATAGAACGTGAAAGCAGGACTACGAAAACCTCCTACTTCTATCCTGGATATTGTCTTCGAGTTTTCGCCACCTAGTTCCATGCAGTCCTGAGGGTACGCTACAATGCTGACAGTAACGTTGGTAATGACAAAGTCGGTGCTATTTGCAACCTTCACTTTAAAGTCAAACTTACCTCCAATTATCTCGCATCCTCTAAGGACATCTATCTGCTTCAATGGGATGCCTTCTGACTCCGTACGCGCTTCCAGTTCGACATCTTCTTCAACTTGTGCGGCTTCTACACGCGGTCGGAGCCTCTCTTCCTTCAACTCCTCATACGCCTTGGCAAATGCCTTTGCATGATTGTCGGGGACATCCAGTATTATCTTTCCATGCAAGGGGCAGAGTAACACCACACGGGTCTCCTTACCATTAGGCTTCGTGTAGACCAGATCAACGGGCTCATAGCACTCCGGACACTTGTACATGTTCTTATACAGACCAACCAAATCGTCGGGATTCATCTTCGGCACTAGAAATCGTTTAGCCCGGTGCCCATTTCTGCAGTCCATATCGAGTTCAACAAGTTCGTGTTTCATCTCCACATCTCTAAGGCTGAGAGGCAGATTGCACTTGGGACAATTCATGCTCCTGATAAGCGAGGGCATCTTGTCAAAGCCAGTTGACGCATCTCGGATGTGCCCGAAGACATCTATCGGTGCAAGTCTTTGCATTGCTCCGTGTATTGGGCACACAACTCGGAACTCAATCATTCCCTTCTTCTTTCTCGCATCAAGGATGTGAGTCTGGAGCCCACACTCATTACATGTAAGCACAGCCTGAGCCACAACCTCGATGTTGCGTTCCCCCCAAGTTACAGGCACAACGAAGTCCCCTGTGCTACCTTCACCAGGACAGAGGGTCCTGAATTTGTAGCCAGACGATGTGTCTGCTATTTCCCTAATTGCAAGCGGCCTGTGGCATTTCGATGTTGTGAGCATTGCTCTCACGACAGCGTCTTCCGGAATCTCTTCAACTGCTTGCTTTAGCAGGGGTAAGAGGCTAGTAGGGACTGTCTTCCTCGACTCTCCATGGGTAGGACAGATGCACACCAATCGAGTGTCATCCTTACGCTCATCGACACCCGAGATATGCCCAGGTAGTCCACACCGGTCACAATGTACGACCCTCTGCAATACCTTCTTGAGGAAATCTGCGTCCACTCTGCTGGCAACATACTTCGTGTCCTTGTGGCCGTTTGCGCATCTAACAGAGAGCTCAAGAACTCCAGCCCTGTCTTCAATCATTCCTATCGCATACACAAGTCCGCATTCACTGCATCTGAACGAGTCCCTAATCGAGGCATACGGGTCAGTATCCACACCAGCTAGATTCACCTGTGCAATGTACTTTGTGGGAAATTCACGAATTATTGTGCCATGGTTGGGACACAGGAACATCCCCTCAGAAACATCACCATGCGATTGAATCCCCAGCAGCATCATGTTCTGCCCACAATCTATGCATGTATACATCCTGCTGAAGATATCATGCGAAATCTCCTCTACTTGATGCTCAGCTACCCTTCTGATGCTCTTGTGGTTATTTAGACACTGGACATCAAGTGTCAATATCATATCCTTCAGCACCGCAGAACGGACATATAGTGGATTGCCGCACTTGCTGCATGAGAACAAACCAATCACCTACAGACAGTTATGTAGTGAATTGTGGAGGAGCCTTATGAACGTTCATTGATTGAACTAGGAGTGCAGTATTGTCTTCCTACTCAGAAACGTCGTCCTCATCCTTTTTCTCATCCGCATCAGTCTTGGCAGGCTTCTCTCTCTTGTGTCGTTGCGCCTTGATTGATTTCTGCATCTCTTCGACAAAAGGCACCCTGCCCGATTGAATTGCTAGTGGAATGGCAAAGAAGATAATCAGCACGGCCCCTGACACGGTGAAGAGCGGGGCAATAAGAGATACCAGGAATATCCCCCTAAGGATATAACCAACCACCTGCAGAAGACCGCCAAGGAGCAGCCCAAAGACTGCGTTTTCAGTCGGTCGCTGGAGAGATGTAATGGCCGCCGCTGTACATACCAGACCCAGTCCTATTGGCAACAACAGGGGAGCAAGGAGTAGTAAGTTGTATGAACCTGCCAACCAGATAAGAGCTCCAACGAGAATCATAAAGAAATTCGGGTCTCTTTGAAGCTGTCCTATTGTAGAGTCAATTCGCTTGTTGCTCAAACCGAACACCGGTCAACCTTTGGAATGAGTGACTATATGCGTTATGATAGGATACCTAAAAGTCACTTCGCCAGCGGATTATCAATGCTCTCAAGAAATGAGTCAGCATACTTCTTCACTTTCGGTCTATATCCTCTGGTCGAGTAAATACGGACAGGCTTTAGCTTTCGGCGATAACTTCTTGCCACACTACTGAGTTCATCGACAGGCCAGAATTCATATCCTCCAGAACCACGCTCAAAGAGAGCCAAGTCATCCAGATTATGCTTTCCTGGGTGAAAGCTGACCGATGGACGGTCAGGATAGTCTATGTAGATGTTGCGAGCGTCGATACCTGATTCATCGGCAATCTCCTTCTCCAGAGCAAACAGCCCATCTGGAGTAGCCAATTTGGCGAGGAACTCCTCGTTTGAAACCGAGCGGGAGCTCACCTGCTTGATGAGATAGCGCTTCCTGAAGTCCTGAAATATATGACTTGAATTCACTATTTCATCGGGGGCGTCCTGTTGTACGGTAAGGAGTGTGTCGTGTGGTGTCAGGTCATCACATATTAGAAAA
>CAYPUO010000463.1:0-3518 GCA_964413775.1 uncultured archaeon | reverse complement strand
ACCTGCAACCTTGCTCCCTCAATGGTAACATTTCGCCCACGACCTTTCATGTTTCTGCCGCAGAGTTCACAGCTAGGCATCGAATGTGCACCTCTTGTTTCTTACTCCGTCTGTCACATAGATAAAGATTGACTTTATTCCCTTTTTTGGCAACGAGTTCTTACTATGGTCCAGACTGTTTTTCTCGAAGGTGTGATATCTCTTTTGAGCGTTTTCAATGCAAAGGGCATGGTTATTTTGCGCATTCTGATCCTGTTTATCACAGCGCTCCAGTCATCTACTTTTCGCGATTTTTCAAGAGCGATTAGAGTTAATCTTGGATCAGTCAGTCGATTCTAACATAATTCTTGCAAAAACTGAGAGATTTCTTTCGATTTCTTTGAAAACCACTCAATACAGTGCCATTTCCCTATCCTAATAGTTGGTTATGCCTTAGTCATAATCCCTGCAGGACCATTACATCTGGCATAATTTGCGCATTTTTGCTTCATTAGGACTGTCCACTATGCCCTTGTCTGTGATTATTGCTGTCACCAGTTCTGGAGGTGTTGTATCAAATGCTGGATTGTATACCTTTGCAGTAGGCACCGTGATAGGTGTCCCATTAATAACCCGGACCTCATCGGGATCGCGCTCTTCGATGACTATGTCTTCAGGATCTGTGCTCATGTCGATTGTTGACATGGGCGCAGCGACATAAAACGGGATATTATGATATTTCGCAGTGATTGCCATTGTATATGTTCCAATCTTGTTAGTAACGTGCCCAGTCTTGAGAATCCTGTCTGCCCCCACAACACAACAGTCTACACGTCTCTCACGGAATACTGTGCCAATCATCCCATCTGTGATAAGAGTCGTATCAATCCCATCTTCCATCAGTTCAAAGACTGTAAGCCTTGCTCCCTGCTGGCGGGGACGAGTTTCAGCGGCATACACCTTAATATCGCCATGATATTTCTCATGAGCAACCCTAATCACCGCACCAGCAGTACCAAGGTGTACAGTCGCTAGGGACCCCGCATTGCAGATGGTCTGAATTGTAAACCCGGGTTTGATGAGCTTCAGCGCATGCTCTCCAATACTCCTGCACATTCGGACATCCTCTTCTGCAATCTCCTTTGCTTCATTTATCAGAGTCCGAGTGATAGTTTCGCTGTTACCCTCAGATTCCCTTGCAACACTCAGCATCCTTGCAGTCGCCCAAGTCAAGTTGACGGCAGTGGGTCGAGTGTTAAGAGTCACAGCAGCTCTCTCCAGAAAATCCACTAGCTTCTCTTTATCATCTGCGTGGCTTTCAATGGCAGCAAGTGCCATTCCCATAGCAGCAGCAGCACCTATGGCTGGTGCTCCTCGTATCTCCATTGTTTCTATGGCCTGAGCTATCCTTTCATGACTTCCTGTCACAATATGTTCAATCCTCAAGGGTAGCTGTGTCTGGTCGACGAGTCTTACTTGGTTGCTGTCATTAAGCCATTCTATGGTCCTAAACATCATTTCGTCCCTTCAGGTAGGTTGTCAAGATTGAGTCTATCATGGTTACAAGTTCTTGAGCGATTTGCCCAATCTCGGGCGTCAGACCCTCACCAAACTGTATACTCCGTGGCTGGATACCCAATAAAACAGTATTGGCGCCTGTCGACTCTTCCAAGTACTGGATTAAGAATGACAGTGGCATGCTATGCGTGCTGATGGCAATTCCTCCAATCCTGTCCTTGTTCACTAGCTCAATGTGTCCAACGGGTTTTCTCATATCCGCAGCATCGATCATTATCACGCGCTCTGCGCCAAACTCGGCAAGAGATCTTGCAAACGCTTCAGGAACCGATCCCACGTTCTCTATAAGGACATCTGGATGTTGTGTTCTAAGGTTACCTACAACATAGGGGCCAAGACCATCGTCTGTCCTCAAGTCGTTTCCAATACCGAGTATTGCAATGCGCCTTGTTCCAGAGATGAAATCTGCTAACCTATTAGCAATGTCAGAGCTAATCACAGGTAATCTGCTCTCTAATCATGCTATAGTTCTTGTCATTGAACACGTCGAAGGCTTTTTCACGATACAACACCGCGACAATACCAGCAGGCGAACAGAATATGTCCGACCCCAATGATAATAGTCCAGATGTCCCGATGGAACCAGAGGAAGATCTAGACGAAGTCATTGAGGAGATTGAAGAGGAGGAGGAACCCTCCAATGCATTGTTTGAGAACATGAAAGGCTATGTCAGTGAGAGCGATGCTGACAGAATCTCTCAACAAGGATTCTATGGAACGCGTCTTGAAAACGGAAAACTTGAACTAGAACCTATTGAAGTCCTTCATTTGCTTGAGAGAAAACGGATTATTCTCTCAGATCAGGGCGGCAATATAGTTGGTTCTTCATATGTATTGAACTCATTACTTGAAGAGGATGCCGACCTATGGGTCAAGTATCTTGTATTCCGAGATCTCCGGAGCAGAGGATATGCTGTTCGTCAGGGATTCGGCGGAGGCATTGGATTCAGAGTATATGCTCGTGGTGATAAGCCCGGAACTGCAACAGCTAAGCAGCTAATCTATGTCCTGAAAGAAGGCGAACCCATATCACTCCACAATCTTGACATGGTCACCGAAACAGCTGCAGCCGCACGGAAGAACCTGTTGTTTGCTCTTGTTGACCAGAATGGGGAAGTCAACTACTATAAAGTCGCTCAAGCAAAGCTACGAAATATCGGAGGGAGTACAAGAGTTGAATGAGGACTGGATTGACGATGATGAAGAAATCATCAAGCTTGATGCCTTCTTTGATGAGCATACTATGAGTGTGCATCTGATTGAGAACAATCCCCCGCTTGCAAAACGAGGGGCTCCCGGTGACTGGACACTGGTAGAGTTATCTGACCGAGTCTTAACACATGAGGAGCTAGATGTTCTGGCTTCAGCCATATTAGAAACAGCACGAAATGACCGGCAGTCGTTCATCGAGATTGAAGAAGAAGGTGCAGCAGTTGTGCAACTCAGGAACCTCCGTATTGCAATAGCAATGCCACCTTTCGCAGACAAATACGAGATCTCAGCAATCCGTCCAATAAAGAAGCTCAGCATCGAGGAGTACGAGCTCAGCCCGAAGCTCACGAACCGACTTGAAACTCGGGCAGAGGGAATCCTTGTCACCGGTTCTCCAGGTTCCGGAAAGTCCACTTTTTCAGCTGCCCTGGCTGAGTTCTACAGCAAGAAGGGGAATGTTGTCAAGACGCTCGAGCAGCCTAGAGACCTCCAGGTTTCTGAGGACATCGTCCAATATTCACCACTTGATGGAAGCATGGAGAAGGCCGCAGACATCCTCTTGCTTGTGCGACCTGACTATGTCATCTATGATGAGTTAAGAAAGAACAGCGACTTTGAGGCGTACTCTGACCTCAGGTCTGCAGGTGTCGGCATGGTGGGCGTTGTACACGCAGGCTCTTCGATTGATGCTGTCCAGCGACTGATTCTTGGAGGGAGGGTCGAACTTGGTCAGCTACCAAGTACCGTGG
>CAYPUO010000462.1:0-3536 GCA_964413775.1 uncultured archaeon | reverse complement strand
TAGGATAAAGGCCGCAACGCCTCCGAATCCTGTGAACAAATTGTTGTTAAAGTAACCGAAGTAGAGGTTAAGAACCGGAATCGAAAGCAAGAACGAATTGAAAGCTTGCACGAACGCTACGATACCTAAACCACCTGCTACGACTAGGACTGCGCCCCCAGCCATGAATATGTATTCCACCATTATTGAATACAGCACTTCTGAGTAGAATGCCCTTAGATACATGACGAAGCCAAACGTTGCAAAGACTGCAGCGAAACCAAAGTAATCAATCCTCTTTAGAGATATGTCCTCAACATATGTGCGCTCTTTGTTTGCGCCAAAGGCCCGAGCGTTGATTGCCACTTCCAGGTCCATGGCTCTTCTGAACATCAGCAATATAAGAGGCGTGATTAACGGGATATATGCCCTTCTTATTTTCTGGAAGAAGTTGGCTTTGTCAATATCGAATCCTCGTATCTTCTGGGCATCGATGATTGACTGCCAGCTCTCCTGAACCAGAGGAACAAATCGCATTGCAGTCACAAGCAGGAAGATGAGTTTTTGCGGAACTCTAATCTTTGAAAGAGCTGCGTTTAGTCGCGACATTGACGTAGTCATAGTGAATATTGGAATCGCAGATACTACTGCCAATATTCGTGAACTAACTAACAGCCCGAAAAGAACCCCACTCACTGTCAACTGGCCCCAATTTACTGGCTGGCCATTTAGTCCCACCCCAGGAAGGTTGAACAGCTGTAAGACAACAGTTTGGTCTCCAAGTTTCCAAGTAAGTCCTTGAACAATAACCAAGAACAAGACCATCCATTTCAGGAGAGTAAGGAGAATCCCCAAGCTCTTCAGTTCGATCTTACCCGCTATCCACCACACACTAACTAGCAGTATCCAAATCACAATAACGCTTAGGTGGCTTTCATCTCCTCCTAACCCTACAGAGAGACCGAATATAAGAGCGGCCCCGATAAAGGTGAATTTCACCAATGGATTCATCCGGTCAAGCACGGTGTCTTTCTGGATGTATTGAAAAGCCAAACTACTTACCTCCCTCAATTAGGCTGGCCATTTCCTCTACAGTCAGGGGAATCTGGCTAATTCCGTAGTCCATCAACATCTCTCCCAACTGAGTTATCTGAGGCGGTGCTATGTTTGATTGCTTCAGCATGTCTTGTTGTGAGAACACCTCTCTTGTTGAGGCATCTAGGATCTTTTCTCCATTGCGCAGAACAATGGTTCTGGGGCAATATGTGGCAATGAGCTCCATATCATGAGATATGACTAGCGATGTCTTTCCCTGTTGCTGCATCCTAACAGCAATCTTAGCGAGCCGATGGCGTCCTCTGTAGTCTTGTGCTGTTGTTGGTTCGTCAAGAATGAGGATACTCGGGTCCATTGCGATACCTGCTGCAGCAGCAAGATTCCTTCTGTCTCCGAAGCTCAACCGGAAAGGAAATGTATCTCGCTCATCTGAGAGACCTGCTTCTTCTAGGGCAACATCCACTCTCTTCTTAATCTCATCCTTAGGCAATCCGAGATTCGTCAATCCAAATTCAATTTCCTTTTCAGCTGACATGCTAAAGAGCTGATAATCAGGGTTCTGGAGAATAAGGGAGATGGTTCTTGCTAGAGCTCCTGTCGTCATACTTGCAACATCTTTGCCTAAGGCGATGACCTGGCCTTCTGTGGGTGCAAGTAGGCCAACGAAGTGCTTCACGAGAGTAGTCTTTCCACTTCCATTCTGACCTATAAGAGCTACAATCTCGCCCTTGTTTATTGTTAGATTTATGCCCTTCAATGCAGTGACAGGATTGCGTCCAGGGTACACATAGACCAAGTCCTTGACTTCCAGCACCGGTTCATTGGATGGCACTTCAGGAGTCTGAAACTCCTTTGAGTTTATCCTGATAAAGCCCTCATCAAGCAGTTCTTTGAGGAAATCGTAACACTCCTCCAGCTTGATAGGAATGCCATCTTTCTTCTCATATTTCTCTCTGAATCCCGGGATCTTCTTTGCCAGTCTAGAACAGAGCAGAGTTACTTGAGGGGGATTGACTCCAACTGACCCAAGCAGATCTGTTTGAGCAAACACTTCTTTTGGGGTTCCTTTAGCCACAATCCTTCCTTTTTCCAAGACTACCGCATTACTTGCAAATTCGGCGGCTTTTTCCGTCTTGTGAGTCGATATGATAATGGTCATCTTTTCACCTTGAGTCAATCTGTGGAGAGCTTCCAACACCTCGGTTGTACCAATAGGATCCAATTGACTTGTTGGTTCATCCAAGACGAGTACCTTCGGCAACATTGTTAGGCCAGCTCCAAAGGCCACGCGTTGTTTTTGTCCTCCGCTCAGATCCGTTGGTGCGCGCTCCCAGAGGCCTTGAAGTCCACAGACATCCGTTGCATATTCCATTCGTTTCAGTATCTCATCCCTTGGAACACCAAGATTCGCAGGGCCGAAGGCTAGCTCTGATCTAACATCATTCGTTATGAATTGGCTCTCAGGGTCCTGTAGTACCATACTCACATTTTGGGCCAGTTTTATAATGGGAGTTTCCCATGGGTCTAGACCAGCAACCATTACCTCTCCTTTCTCGGTCCCGCCATATACTTCGGGAATGATTCCGTTGATGTGATAACAGAGTGTTGTTTTTCCGGCCCCATTTGCCCCTAGGACGGCAAGTACTTCTCCTTCAGATACATCAAGAGAAACGTCCGATAAGGCCTGAGGCCCTCGCTCATACGTGAAAGTCAGATTTTTAATTCTAACAAGGGCAGTTTCGCTCATTTTTGCTCATCTTATTGTAATTGAATGATGTTTTCAGCAATTGCTCACTTTTAGTAGTAGTAGTTGGACACCAGCACGAGGCTGGTGCCCACATATAGTTTGCCCGATTACCAGATTGCTTTTGGAATTCGGGGTAGTCCACTTCTCATCATGGCCTCTATGACAGGCACAGAGATGAGTGTAGTTATTATTGCCATAGCTGGCACCCACCAAGTGTATGCGATGTGCACAGTAATCCCAAATCCAACCGTATAGTTGAGGATTAGCCAATAGGGTAGTGACCATGGAAGATACCATGCCATCAGACCAATTAGAGAAATCATGAAGACGCCAGCATACCTCTTATTCCGAGCCGTATCCCGCGCCCACTCAGGTATCATCTTTCTCAATGGTGTCAGCAAGATGATGAACCATGGTAGCCAGTAGTAGGCACCCAATATTGATACCAATGGGTCCCAAGTAGTTCCAGCGATTCCTGGATACATGTATGGAAACACAGTTGCAAAGATCCCGGTGCCAATCCAGACTATAATAGCGAGCACCCAGTAACGATTGTCGTCCGTAGTCATAGCTAGAGCTGGGTAGACAGCAGGCAGAATTCCGGTCAGGAGTACGTCGAGCGGTCCCAATGGGAATGTAGCTGGACTAATAAACATCCCAATGAATCCGCCTATGATAGCTGATATCACTCCACCTATTGGCCCAAGAATCAGTGGACCAATAGCGGCAAATACAACTGATAGGGGAACAAAGC